>JBDTAT010000926.1:0-3458 GCA_039924505.1 Bryobacteraceae bacterium | reverse complement strand
CGATGCGGCGGGCGCGGAGGAGGCGCCATTTGGCGATGGCGAGTTCCTCGACGAAATCCTCTTCGGAGGGAGCGGCGGGGGCGTGCTCGTCGCGCAGCTCGGCGAGGACCTGGTGGAACTGGGCGGGGTCCTCGTAGGGGAGAACGACTTGTTGGCTGGTGAGGCCGTGGCGGAGGGCGTTCATTTTAGAGGCGTCCTTGCCGGCGACGGTGGTGGGGCCGGTGCAGAATTGGGCATTGCGGCGATTGGCTTCGATCTGGTCGATGGATGACATGATTTGGCTCTTTCCGGGGTGATATTTCCCGGTTTAGTTGTAGCATGGAGGGGACGGAAAACGAACTATTGGGGTTGGGGAAAGCGGGGTAAGTCGATGGGGGGCTGAGGGTTGTGGGGAATTTTGGGAGGATGGAAAGTTGTGATCGATCCATTTTCGGCTTGACACGCATCGCAATTAGAATCACAATGTGATAGTAATTATGCTGGGCGAGTTTGAATACCTGTTGCTGGCCGCCGCCGTGCGGCTAAACGAAGACGCTTATGGTGTCACGATCCGCCAGCAGATAGAGGACGCAACCGGACGCCGTTGCTCGATCGGAGCGCTCTATACGACCTTAGATCGTTTGGAGACGAAGGGCTTCCTCAAGACATGGATGGGAGATCCATCGCCGCAACGGGGTGGCCGGGCGAAGCGATTGGTGCGCGTAACTGCGAAGGGAATTCAGGCATCGACCGCTTTTTACAACGCGGTGACGCGGGTGAGCCGCGGCGCGTCGTGGGAGACGAACCGGGCCGGGGAGGCGAACCGAGCCGAGGTCCGGCTATGACGCGAACCTACTGGTGGCTGGTGGATCGGCTGTCGCGAATGCTAGAGCCCGACGAACGGGATGCAGTGTGTGGGGATTTCGCGGAGACAGGCGAGACTTGCGACCGGGCATTCCGCAGCGTACTGGGTTTAATCGCACGGCGGCAGGCAGCTTTGTGGAGGGACTGGCGGCCGTGGCTGATGCTTATGGGACTGGTTGCCCCACTCGGCATGCTGCTGAGCCTAGGCTCCAGGATGGTGGCTTACGGAAGCGCCACTCCAATCTGGATATACCTGGATAACTGGACCTGGACGTACCTTACGAACGCCGGGGCGCGAATTGATTTTTTCACTACTGGCGAGGATATTTTCAAGCAGTACGTAGTCCTGATTTGCTGGTCGTGGGCGAGTGGTCTCATGCTTGGTTCCTTCTCACGTTGCACAAGCTCACGCCGCACAATTCCGGCCAGTTGGGCCGTGTTTTGTCTCGTAGTATTGTTTGCAGAACTCTTGGAAACACCCCCGTATCTGCTGCCGGGATGGAACCACTTCCGCAATGGGGGCCCCAACGCGGCGGTGTTTTCGCTGACGTTTTACAGTCTGATGTTTCCGCTCATACTGCAAGTGGTCCTGGTTTTGCTTCCCTCACTTTGGGGAATTCGTCAGGGTCTTCGGATGCCCGCGCTCCCACCGGTTCTCCGCGCGGTTCTCTGGGCGTCCGTGGCCGCAACCATAGCTGCGTTCGTGATCCGTAACTGGGGCTGGGTCTATTGCTCGCTCGGCAGATTTCAGGCATGTAGGGAGTGGACGTTACAGGCGGGTTACGCGCATCAAGCTGGGCGTGCGGAGAGCTGGCGGATACCGGTTCTACCACTTGCTCTGGCCGGACCGGTTGGGTACATGGCCGCAACCGCAGTCTGGCGGCACGGGCGCTATCACACTGCTTCAGATCAACCGCGCACTTAAGGGGAAAAATATGAACGCTACCTCAGCTCGAATCAATCTTCTGGGTCTTTCGGCCCTGCTACTGGCGTTGACCGGGACCGCCGCCGCTGCGGGCCAACCGGGCATCCGCGCTGTCTTGCACCCGGAGACGGAGCGGAAGGCCGCGCCCGGCTTCGCGTTGCAAGACGCTACCGGTAAAACGGCAAGGATCGAGGATTACCGCGGCAAGGTCGTTCTGCTCGACTTCTGGGCCACCTGGTGCACCGGATGCAAAATGGAGATCCCGTGGTTTACGGAATTCCAGAAGACGTACGGGAAGAACGGCTTCGCCATGGTAGGCGTTTCGCTGGACGAAGACGGGTGGAAAGTTCTAAGGCCGTTCCTCAATGACCACAAGATTCCCTACCAAATGCTACTTGGAGACGATCGGACGGCGCACCGGTACGGAATTGGAAATCTGCCAGACACGTTCCTCATCGACCGGCAGGGCAGGGTGGCGGCGGCCACATGGAGGCGCTAACCGTAGGAGTGCGGGGTTGGCCGGGAGTTAAGACTGGCCACCCCCGGGTTTCTGCGACGACGGCCATTTTTCGCTGAAGTTCCGCGCGGTGTCCTCGGGAACCCGCGCAAAACGGAGTCTGGCGCGAAACAATTCCTGCGTCGGACAAGTGGTGCGCGCGGCGCTCTTTGCGCTTTTCGGGGGTGATATTTCGCGGTTTAGTTGTAGCACGAAGGGGGGAAAACGAACTTTTGCGGTTGGCGAACAGCGGAGTAAGTTGGCGGGGAGCTGAAGGTTGCGGGAATTTTGTGGGAATGGAATACGCCAAATTTCAGGCGCCGTCCGATCGACGCGAATTCGTCGAGATGGAAAGTAAAGCGGTGGCTCATCAGGTCAGGGAAACCGCCCGTTCGGTAGTTCCAGCTCGCTGAGCCGGTTCGACGCGTTGGGAACGACTCCCCAACAACCCTCACGCTAAGGCCGGTTGCAACCGCTTAACCTTGATGCGGCCGACGCGCAACTGTGCAAGGTCGTACTGCGCTTGTTGGATCAACCAGCTTTCGGCGCTACCGCCAAACGCCTTCGACAGCCGAACGGCCATTTCCGGCGAAATCCCGCGCTTGCCGTTAACCAACTCCGAGAGCGTAAAGCGCGACACGCCAAGCGCCGCCGCCGAGTCCGTGATGGTCAAGCCCAGGGGTTCAATGCAGTCGTGCAACACCAGAGTGCCAGGGTGGGGAGGATTTTTCATCGGCATAGTTCAGTTCCTTTCAGCGATAACCGGCAAAATCGACGTCAGAGGCTCCGCTGTTCTCAAACCGGAATACAACCCGCCAGTTGGCGCTCACCGTCACGGCGTAAAACCCAAGCAACTCACCTTTAAGCGCGTGGAGCCGGTAGCCGGGCAAATCCATACCGGAAAGAACCTTGGCCGCGTCAAGGCGCGCCGGAATGCGGCGCAACTTGCCGGCGTGTCGGGCGCTCACGCCGCGCGGGTCGTCGTCCTGGTGAAGCCGTTTCAGCCCCTTATGGCGGATCGACCGAATCCTCTATTCAACTGTAATGCGACATGTGTCGCATGTCAAGTTGAAGCCTGCCTTACCCTAAGCGCTTCTGGCGCAGAATCGGGACCAGGATGCCGAGTGCGCCGGTTGTCAGGATGTTGCGCCGCTCAAGCTGCTTCGCGGCCGCGGGCTTCACCGATCGCGAGCG
>JBDTAT010000925.1:0-4898 GCA_039924505.1 Bryobacteraceae bacterium | reverse complement strand
TACGCTAACCGTCAACGGCTCCGGCTTCGTCCAGCAGTCGGTGGTGCAATGGAACGGCGTGAACAAGCCGACCACTTTCATCAACGGTACCCAACTGCAGGCGGCTATTTCCGCCACGGATGTCTCGGGTCCTACCATCGGCAGCGTCGATGTTGTGAATCCGGCGCCCGGCGGCGGCGCTTCAGGCTACGCACAAGTCAGCGTGAACGCGGCGGGGCCGGCGCTCGCCATCACGCAATTCGATTTCAACACGTGTCCGATTCTGAATGCCTACGTCACGTTGACGGACCGGAACGGAAGCGCAATTCCCGGATTAAGCAACGTCAGCGTGAAGTGTTCCGAAGACGGAAATCCGGTTTACTGCGACGTTGGCCCTGCGTCCGCCAATCTGATTCCGCTTTCGATCGCGCTAGTGATCGATACCAGCGCGGGGACCGCAACCGGGGGCCTGTTGACGGAGAAAGCCGCAGCCACGGAACTGATCAGTCAACTCGGGCCGGACGCCTCCGTTGCGCTAATTCAGGCCGACGCCGCGGCCAACTTGTTACAGACGTTTGTCGCGAACAAGCCGACTTTAATTGGCATCGTCAACGGGCTCAATTCGGGCTCCGGCGGGGCGGCGCTCTATGACGCCGTCGATATGGCGATCAAGATTACCTCCCAGCAGCACGCCAAACGGCAGGCCGTCGTCATCCTGACCGAGGACGATAACGGCGCGGGCGCCATTCAAAGCAGTTTCTCCGTATTGAATGAATCCATCGCGGCCGGCCTGCCGGTTTACGCGCTCACGGTCACACCCGGTTCGCAGATCCCGAATCTGGTGTCGTTCCTCAATCAAGTGACGTTGAATTCCTATGGAACTCTGTATCTGGATTCCCCGGCGCATGGGCTGACGTTCACCATGGA
This sequence comes from Bryobacteraceae bacterium, assembly GCA_039924505.1. Taxonomy (GTDB): domain Bacteria; phylum Acidobacteriota; class Terriglobia; order Bryobacterales; family Bryobacteraceae; genus JBDTAT01. The sequence goes on along the minus strand of JBDTAT010000925.1, from coordinate 3,992 downwards.
CCAGTTGGCGGGGATATTGGAGAACCAGTATCTGGTCTCCTACACCACGCAAACGCCGGGCGCGATGCACACGCTTGGAATCGTCAACGGATTCCCGCCCGGCGCCGGCACAACCAGCCGCACGTATCAGAGCTGCGTAGCGCACTGAGGCCGCGCCGCTTACTTCGATAATGTGAAGTTCACGTTCACTTGCGTGCTTACCTCTACCGGCTGACCGTTCAGTAGTGTCGGCCGGTAGATCCATTGCTTCACTGCGTCGATGGCCGTCGGCGCCAGCAGCGGATCGCCGCTGATCAGATCCACGTTCGCCACCGTGCCGTCTTTATTGATGACTACTGACAGAGCCACGGTGCCCTGGACACGCGCTTGCTTGGCTTCGGGCGGATAAACGGGATAAATTTTCTCGATCAAATTGGCGGCCTGGACGTTCCCGCCGACGCGAATGCGCAGGGGCGCGCCCGGCGATACGCTGGCCATCGGCACGGCCATCCGCCGCTCCGGCAGATAGATCGTCACGACCGCTCCGTCCGGCGTCGCATGCACATTCGCGACCAGATGTTCGTCGATGTTCGCCACGGCCGCATCCAGCTTCGCCCGCACCTCGGGAGTGAGCAAGTCTCCGATGTGAACCGGCAGCTCGGTGTTCAGCCTCTCCCGCATCGCGCCCGGCATGCCCGAAAGAACGATCTGCTTCACTTTCGCGGGCGGCGCGTTGAAAAGGCCTGGACTTGGCCCGGCATCCGCCGCCGAAAACCGCACAGTCACCGGAATAGCAGGCGGCAATCCGCCATCGGTCGAGAAATGCCAGTCGAGCACGCTCTCGAGCACCGCTTTTCGAAGCTCCGGCGGTCCACTGAGTACGCGCGCATCCGTCACCGCCCCGGTCTCATCAACGCTCGCGTCTACTTGCACGACACCCTCGATGCCATGTTCGCGCGCCGCGCGTGGATATTGCACTGGCGTGCCGTGTAGCAGATGGTATTGGCCCAACTCCACCGAGACGCCTGGCGATTGCGTCGTCTCCTGTGCAGGCGCTTGCAAGGGGAATAAAGCCACCGACAGGCGCATCGCAAGAATGGCCACGCCGGAAATTGTAACGAGCGAAGAAACCAAGCGTTGCTTGGACATGGGAGTCTCCTTCAACAGGGATGCCACCCGTTGCGACAGATGGCGCTTTTTCAGAAATAAAGTGGCCGGCGCCAGATCGAGTCCGGCCGAAACCGCCGCCGCGTCCAGCAGCGTCTCCAGATATCGTTCACGATCGGCCGTCAATAACACGGCCGCGTGATCCACCGTCTGCTCGCGCGCCAGTTGGATGCGGCCGAGCAACCACCACACGCAGGGATGAAACCACAGCGCGCAGCGCACGCTCTCCTCGGCGACCGTGAACAACCAATCGCCGCGCCTAATGTGCAGGAACTCGTGGCACGCGATGGCGCGTCTGGAGTCGTCACTCAACGAAAGAAAATGCTCCGGGAGAATCACGACGGCGCGCCTGGCGCCGAACGTCACTGGACCCACCAAGTCCCCCGACAGGTAGACGTCCGGCGACACGCCCAACCGGTGCGCGATTGCGGCGATCTCCGCCGGCATCGGCAGTAGACGGCGCGCGTTGGTCCGATAGCGCCGCAGCCGCCAGAACCCCAGGCCGAGCCATCCGGCGCGCAGCACCGCGCCCGCGCCCAGCGTCCACAACGCCCACCACGCGGCGGGAACGGGCAGGGAAGGTCCATGCGGCGCCACGGCTATTGTGGCGCCCGTCGTCACCGTCACCTCCGCGCCGCGCGATGGCGGAGGCGCGCCCCACGGCTCCAATACCGGCAACACCAGACACGCCGCCAGCAACACCTGCCAGTAGATCAGCCGGGCGCGTGGCGCGCGCAGCCGGACCAGCGCCGGCAGCAATGCCCCGGCGGTAACAATCACGCCGATTTGCAGGCTGTACGCCGCCAGATTGCGAAGCACCAGTACATCCGTCATGGCTTCCTCCGGATCGTCCGCGCCAGTTCCTCCACGTCTTTCTTCGAAAGCCGCTGGTCCTCCACCAGATGCACCAGCAGAGGCTCGGCCGCGCCGTTAAAGACACGATCCAGAAATTCCCGCACCATCCCGCGCAGCACCTGTTGTTTCGGTTGCGCCGGCGTGTAGAGGTAGGCGCGCTCCTCCTGCGACTTCTTCAGATACTTCTTCTCTTCCAGGATCTTCATCATCGTCATCACCGTCGTATAGGCGATCTTCCGGCGCTTCAGCAGCGTCTCATAGACATCCCGCACGGTGGCCGATTCCAGGTCCCAGACGACCTTCATGATTTCAAGTTCCTGACCGGTAAGAGTAGTGGGCCGCGATCTCATATACTAAATAATTAGTACTAACGCGGCTATTTGTCAAGCGAAATCTTTCCGGCGATTTGCCGGACATAGGACGGAACTGTTTTTTAGGTTGGGTGAGGCGCGGCCGGCAAGCACCGCTCGGTTAACGTTGCGAGGCGAAGGGCAGCACAATAGGCGGAATTGCCATTTGAGCGCTAATGCTCGTTACGAATTGGCGCGCATACGGGAGCAAGACAAGCCGCAATCCGCACTCCGTGAACCTCTTGGCGAAGTCCTTATCGATCGGTCCGAGTCCGCGCATATGAACTTCCAAAATGCATTCTATGGCTAACGCCGGCTTGCTTCGAGATTCGTCTCCCACAGTGATCGTGAACCGCCCCATCGCATCAAAGAACTTGGGGCCAACCGCGGTCAGCGCATATTCCTCAACAATTTTCCTTGGGGGCGGCTTTCTGGCAGCCGTACGGAGACCGGAAAAGACTGCGCGGTCCAGGCTCGCGGAACAACTCTTTATGCCGATACCGATCAATTGAAGAGCGTCAAGAAACGCTTCGTAGCTCTCAATTTTACCGGATGGTGTACTCTTCGCTTTCGTTATAGTACCCGTGTTCGCCGGCGATTGGCTTCTTGGATTCCGCTTTTTGTGGATGGGCATTTCGGACCCTCTTCCGTGCGTCTTCAATCGTATGTGTCGATCCTGGGTCTATTATGATTACGCTATGCTTCCAAGGATTCGTCGAGTGCGCAAACATGTCCCAGGAATGCACATCGCGTTTATTGGAAAAATGAACTCCGCTTACGTCCGTTCGGCCGGCCCCAAGTTCCTTGAATATCAGTGACTGCGATAACATTGACGTCACCAATTGATTGAGACTGACGCCCTCCTGGGCCGCCACGCGCACAAGTCTCTTGTGGATGCTCCTTGGCACCCGCTGGAGCCATTTTCCGCTCGGCAGACGTCCTTCGGCTTCCGGTTCCGGAACCGGGTGGCCCGATTCAAGGCAGTCCTGAATCCAAAGTCTCTGCATTTCGTGGACATTCGCCAATGCCTCGTCGTCTGTCCTCCCGTGGGCAATGCACCCGGGCAATTCCTGAATTCGTGCGATGACGTCGCCTTCTTCATCGCGGCGAAGCACCCGCGTGTAGAGAAGATTCATGTAGTGGTCGATAGTTGCTGTTTTGTCAGTCTTCATAAAGTCCCAGGTCGATCATTGCGTCCAAGAATTCATCCACGTAACAGCGTTTGATCTGCTTGCTGCCCTGCTTATGACTACACACGCCAAACCGCCGTTGATCCACGCTAAAGAGCTTTTGATGATCGTTCTTCTTGGAGGAGACCGTGTACCCATTCCTTGCAAGCTGGTTTACCACCCACTCAATCTCGTCGAGGGTGACGTTATGGCGTCGCCCAGCTATTTCGCTAATCCGCTCTCCGATCTTTCCGAGGTCAGCCATCGGTCATTCAGCACCCTTCGGACCTCCGCATTCAGTGATACTACATATGATATCACATGAATCGGGCATTTCTAGTTCTTGTCTTGTCTCATACAAGCCGGGGACCGATCTGGTTCGGTCACGTCATGAAGGAACAGAGCGCAGGTTGCGAGATCCGTTACGATTTAGAAGAGCCGAGGAAGGCGACAGCCTAGACCGACCAATCAC
>JBDTAT010000924.1:0-2615 GCA_039924505.1 Bryobacteraceae bacterium | reverse complement strand
GCGTTTATCGCCCGAATTCCGTAGTGGTCAAATTTCTGATTGCCATCGCCGCCTGGAACCTGGGAACCGGGGCCTTCAATCCATTCTTCAACGCCTTCTTCGCCCGCCTCCGGATGCCGGTGCAGCAGATCGGCTCGGTGTTTTCGTCCGCGCAATTCACGCAGGCAGGCGCAGTGCTGCTGGCGCCCCTTGTCTTCCGCCGGTTCGGCTTAACCCGCGGCGTTTCCGGAATGCAACTCGCAACCGCGTTCGCCCTGGTCGGCCTCGCTTCGGCAGTCGATCCCGGCTGGTCTGCCGTGGCTTACACGGCCTATGTTGCATCGCAATACATGAGCGAACCGGGCATGTATGCTTTCCTGATGGACAGCGTTCCGGAAGGCGAGCGCAGCGGCGCCTCCGCCCTGAACTTTCTGGTTGCGTCGATGGCGCAGGCTGTTGCCGCGGCTGCTGGAGGTCTACTGATCGCACGCTTCGGATACTCTCCGGTCCTGGTGGCCGCCGCCCTTATTTCCGTACTGGCGGCGATATTGTTTCGGACTCTTCTACGCGGCAACCCGCCACCCGCTGCATCAGATCCGTGATCCGCTTTTGATAAACGGCAATTGTGTAGCGGCGCTGCCAAACGCGGCGCGCGTTCGCCGCCACATCGCGCAGCCGCTGCGGGTCGCCGGTAATCAATTCGTGGATGCGCATTGCGAGTGCCCCATATGATCGTTCCGGCACCAGGTAGCCGGTGATATCGTCGTCGATGGCCTCCGCGACACCACCGGCCGGATAGCCGACTGGGACCACGCCCGCCGAATAGGCTTCCAGCAGCACTCGCGGGAGTCCTTCTTGCCGGGATGGCAGCACCAGCAGGTCCAGATCCGCCAACACCGCTGGGATATCGTCGCGCCATCCCAGAAACTCGATCGGCAAATCGCCGGCCAGCGCGCGAACCTCCGACGCGTACCGTTCTTGCCGCGGCTCGGCCGCTCCGCAAATTGTAAATCGAACGTTCGGTATCAGCGATGTCAGCATCGATGCGGCGCGCACAAAATCCAAGTGCCCCTTTTCGGGAGCGATGCGGCCAATCATTCCCACGCGACAACCCTTCCATCGGTCGAAGCGCCTCTGCCGGTAGCCCGCGTCGGCAGTGCCGTTCGGAATGATGTGCAGCCGTTCTGGCATCAGGTAGCGGCGAATCGGCGCCGCGGCGAAATCGCTGCACGCGATAACGGTGGCATGGCTGTGGCCAATGCTCCATCCGGCCAGACGAACGGCCGCCGCGCCATTGATGTGGTTATGGGCGTGAAAGACCAGAGGGATGCGGCCGCCGGTCGCGAGAGCGGCCGCCGGCAATAGTCGCGGACCGTTCACATAAACCAGATCGAAACTCCCGCTGGTTAACAGATTGGCCACGGCGCGCCGCTGCCTGCTGAGATCCAACGTGAATTTCACGTAGTCTCGAACGCGCTTGGCGCCCGAGCGAAACGGTCCGCACGAAAGCTGATCGGCGCCGACGCCGCGGGCGTGCAGCCGTGCCGCCAACGGGCCATTTCCAGGAAGCGCGACGCGGGCCTGCCATCCGCGCTCCCGCACTCCATCGAGCAGGTCCAGCAGACATAATTGCGCGCCGCCTATCTCACTGAATTGGTCGAGAAAGAGAATCTTCATGCGAGTTGTTTCCCACCGCTAGCGCCAGCACGCAGAAATACACCGGCAACAGGCGCCAGTAAGTCAGTAGATCCGCGGAAAACATCTGCACCGACTGGCCGCACCAAAAGCAGAACATCCAGGCGCCCAAAAAACTGCGATCCCGGTTGCCGCTGCGCGCGGCGCGGTACGCGGCAACCAGAATTGCGGCGTTCAAAGCCAGCACCGCGGCCAAGCCCAATATTCCCGTCTCCAGCAGGCTGCTCAAATACGTGTTGTCCGCAATGGCCGTGGTACCGATGAAACTGGAGTAAGGCAGCGTCTTATACCCCAGGCCCAGAAACACATGCCACGGATGCGCCAAAAGGAAGGTTCCCAGCACCTGCCAACTATGCAGGCGTCCCGAAAGAACCGCGTTCGGCGATTCGAAGGCGTATTCGATCGACTGCGTGATACGGAGCCAGTACGCATTCGTGAACGTTTGGAACCAGCGCGCCAGCATCGCCATCGACGCCGCACCGAAAATCGCCAGCCCCGCCGACAAACGCCAGAACCGCACACGGCGCCGATGGAGCCAAAGCAACGCCAGGGACGCGACGCCCACGTTCAGAAGCGACGCGCGCGAAAAGGAAAGCACCAACGCCGTCGCCAGCGTTGCGCCTCCCGCCAGCATCGCGATTGACGATACGGGCCGCTGCCCGCGCGGCCGGAACACGCTCACCGCAATCATCTCCAGAAAGAACGCGCACACATTGCCGAGAGTACTGGCTTCATAAAACACCCCCTGCGCGCGCCGGAACACTCCGCTCCCGAGCCATATGAACTGCGGCCCGTATCCGGCGGGCGCGGGGAATTGAAAGTAAAAATCGACGCACGCGAACGCCGCTGAAACGGTTGCCGCCCAAAACAGGACGCGAATCAAGGGGAACGAACGCGCCGTATCCATGCGGCCGGGGCCGTCGCGCAAATACAAAAACACG
>JBDTAT010000923.1:0-4666 GCA_039924505.1 Bryobacteraceae bacterium | reverse complement strand
GCTAGGCCAGGTGATCGACAGCCACCAAACCGTCGAACTGCCTCTCAATGGCCGGAACTTCATGCAGCTTGCAAATATCTCGTCCGGCGTGGTTCCGGCGTATAACGGCCGCAGCGCCACCATCACTAACCAGTCGGGCCGTTCCGACCTGGCGGTTCACGTCTCGGGCGGGCGCGGCGATGCGAATAGCTATCTGATCGACGGCGTCGAGACGCGGAGCACGTGGTTCAACTCCCCCAGCGTGCTGCTCTCGGTGGACGCGATCCGCGAGTTCAAAATCGAGAAGAACGGATTTTCCGCCGAATACGGGCAAGGCAGCGGCATCGTCAGCCTGGTCAGCAAATCCGGCAGCAATGAATTGCACGGCACGGCGTACGAGTTCCTGCGCAACTCCGATCTGGATGCGGCCAACTATTTTGACAATTATTTCAGCAACCAAAAGGCCCCGTTCAAGCAGAATCAATACGGCGTGACCGCCGGCGGCGCGATTGTGAAAAACAAGCTGTTCTTTTTCGGCAATTGGGAGTCGCTGCGCAGCCGCAAGAGCAATACACTCCATGCGCTGGTGCCCACTCCGGCGCAACTTGCAGGCGATCTCACTGGACTCACATCAACCAAGGGCGCGATCCTCGATCCGTCGAGCGGCCTGCCATTCCCCGGCAATCGCATTCCTGCGAACCGCATTTCGAGCGTCACGAAGAACTTCATCCAGTACACTCCCGTGCCCAACGTAAACGTTCCCGGAACGAACTTCGTCACGGCGAAAAGCACTAATCGCGACGACCTGCAGTACGGAATCCGCATCGACTACCAGATTTCCGCATCCGATTCGCTCTTTGGCCGCTACACAAATTTCGATTCCACGTTGTACCAACCGGGGATCGGCGTGCTGGCGGGCAATAATTTTCCATATGGCGGGCAGAACGCCGTCATTCAGGAAACGCACATCTTCAGCCCGCGGCTGCTGAACGTGATCAACGTCGCCTACAACCGTTCGAACGTGTTCAACTCCTGGGAGAACACCCCGACGAGCATTGCAAACGCCATCGGTATTAAAATTCATCAGACTTCCGCCGAGTATGGGCTACCCGGCGTAGGCGTGAGCGGCGGATTTTATGTTGGGGGTGGCGCAGGGATCAACCAAGGCGGTCTCGATAGCCTGCCGCAATTCAACGACACCCTAAGCTGGGTTCGCGACCGCCAGACTTTCAAATTCGGAGCCGATATCCGGTTCAGCCGTTTTGACGAGCGGCTCGGCTTGAGTAACAACGGCTCGTTCACTTTCGACGGGCGCTACACCGGCAGTTCGGTGGCGGATTTTCTGCTGGGCGACACGGCGGCCATGACCGCGCAGATCGGCCTCGGCGTCGGCCACTGGCGCTCGAAATCCCTGAATTTCTTCGTCACCGACGACGTGAAGGTGACACCGAAACTGACGCTCAACCTGGGCTTGCGTTATGAATACGACCAGCCGTTCTACGATCGCGATCATCACGAGGGCTACTTCGACACCTCGCTCGGCGCATTCGTGGTGGGAATCAGCCAGGCGGAATCTCCCATTAAGGTGAACATTCCCGGCATCGTTTACAATCCCAACCTGCGGCCCGGTATATGGTATCCGGATTACAACAATTTCGGACCGCGGGCGGGTTTCGCCTATCAGCTTACGAATAATACGGTGATCCGCGGCGGCTACGGGTTGTTCTATGCGAAGACGCAAGGCAACGAACTGCAGTTCAAAATTAATGCGCCGCCGCTGGTGTTTGCCGCCTCACTTACCGGCAGCCCCACCACGCCGAATCTGAACTGGGATCGCGATGCGTTTCCGGATCCCTCCGCGCCGAACTTTCCCGTCACCACCCTGTCTCCTTTTTCGGTGGATCCGCGCGACCGCACACCGTACATTCAGGAATGGAATTTCGGGGTCCAGCACTCCTTCAGCAACGGGTGGCTCGCGGAAGCCTCCTACGCGGGAAATAAGGGGACGAAGCTGGACGAGCGCGTGAATATCAATCAGGCGTACCTGCCCGATCCGGCGGCGATCACCCCGATTGTGACGCGGCGCCCGTTCCCGTCCTTCGGCGACATTCTTTCAAGCAACCTTCAGGAGAATTCCGATTACGATGCGCTGCAGACACGCCTGGAGAAGCGCTTCGACAACGGCTTCAGCATTCTGGCCGGTTACACCTACTCGCATGCCATCGACACGGCATCGCGCGGCTCGGGCGGGAGTTGGCACCAAAATGCGCATCTGCTGCGGCAAGACCGCGGGGACTCGGATTTCGATGTGCGTCATCGCTTCACCGCCAGCTACATTTATGAGCTTCCGTTCGGCCACGGCAAGCGGTTCTTCGGCAAGGCCAAAGGCTTCGCGGACAAACTGGCCGGCGGATGGGGCATCAACGGTATTTCCACCTTCATGACCGGCAATTATTTTTCGGTCACCGTGCCGGGCGACCGGGCCAACGTCGGCGGCTTCCCGTTCCAGCGCGCCAATCGCAGTTGCGACGGCAATTTGTCTGGCGGCGATCGCACGATCAATCGCTACTTCGACACTTCCTGTTTCAGCCTGACGCCGCTTGGAACTTTCGGCAACGGCGGCCGCAATATCGTCGAGATCCCCGGCTTGAACAACTGGGACATTTCGGTGGTCAAGGGAACTCCGTTGACCGAACGGATCGCCACGCAGTTACGGTTCGAGTTCTTCAATATCTTCAATCATGCGCAATTCAATCAGCCGGACCTGACCACGGGCGACGTGTTGTTCGGTGCGATTCGCAGCGCCCGCGACGGCCGCATTTCGCAAATGGCGCTCAAAATCATATGGTGAACCTAAGACCGCTTTTTCTCGCGTGCGCTTGTCTTCCGGCGCTCGCCGCGCAGACGAAGCCGAATATCATTCTGATTTCGCTGGATCAATGCCAGGCGGACCAACTGCACGCCTACGGGAATCCGCGCGAAACCAGTCCGAATCTCGACCGCATGGCTCGCGAAGGCGTGCGGTTCGCCCGCTTCTATTCCGCCGCTTCCTGGACGGCGCCGTCGTACAGTTCCATGTTGACCTCGCAGTATCCATCGCGGCACGGCGTGACCATCTTTTTCCCGCGCGATATGGATGCGCAGAAGCCCACGGCGATTATGCTGGCCGAATGGCTGAAAAAGTCCGGATATCATACCGCCGCGTTCGTCAACAACAGTGTGGCGGGCCGTAACATCACGGGCCGGGGCTTCGACGAATACGATGAAGGGCAGCGCCGGCCGCCCAGCATTACCGAACGGCAAGGATTGCGGAATCCGGAATATCAGGCGCCCGCAACCACTCAACGCATTTTGAATTGGCTGGACAAGAACCAACAGAAACCATTTTTTTTGTTCTTGCTGTATTTCGAGCCGCATTCGCCTTACAATCCTCCTCCCGAGCACGACATTTTCAAGAGCAGCGCGTATCCGAACGAAACCAACACAGGCTGGGACATCAAGGGTGGCCGGCTGTTCCGCTGGGCGGACCTCGGCGACAAGGCGGCCATAGAGCGAATGACCGAACTTTACGACGGGAAGATTCATTTTGTCGATGCGTACGTCGGCCAGGTTCTCCAGAAATTACGGGACAGCGGCCTCGCCCGTAACACCGTCGTCATCCTGACTTCCGACCACGGCGAGATGCTCTATTCGCATCCGGACGACTTCCTGACGTTCGACCATCGCTCGTTATACGACCAGGTGATGCACGTGCCGGGAATTTTGTGGGGCGCGGGCGTGCCGCACGGCAAGACGATCCGCGCACTGGCCACGCATATCGACATCGCGCCGACGCTGCTGGATCTGGCAGGCCTACCGGCCAAACCGGACGCGCAGGGCGTGAGCTTGGTTCCGTTGATCCGCGGAAGGGAAGCAAAAGCGCACGGCTATATCTTCGGCGAACAGGACATTCTGGAGCCGCTGCGCTCCGTTCGCGACGAGCGGTACAAGTTGATTCTGGATGAGCGCACCGGCAAGCGGCAGCTTTTCGACGACCGGCAAGACCCTGGAGAATACCGCGACATCGCTCTCCGCGAGCCTGAAGTTGCGGCTCGGCTCGGCGCGATTCTCGCGGACTGGCGCAAAGCGAATGAGCCGCCGGCAGAGGAGCGCGAAGCCAAGTGGCGCAAGCTGGTGGCGCAAGGCGCCCGAACGTCGATTATCGATGAAGTGACGACTGGGGCGCACCTGCAACTTACCGGACACCCGTGGAAGATGGCCGACGCGCCGAAGAATTACCTGGGGGGATGCTTCTGGACGGAATCGGCGCGTCCGGGCGAAACACCCAGAACCGCGACTTGGCGCGCGGACAATCCGATGCTGGGCCGGTACCGCATTTCAATCTGGTACGGTACGCTGCCGGAAGGCGGCGTCGCAACCGACGTCCCGTTCACCGTGTCGGTTGCGCACGGATCGAAAATATTCCACATTGATGAAACCAAGAACGCCGGCGGCTGGCGGGATCTCGGTATCTTTGAAGACCCGCTGAACGTTGCGCTCAGCAATCGGGCCAACGGCCGCGTCATCGTGGATGCAGTAAAGTTCGAGCGGCTCGATTAAGTACGCATTTCCGCCCGGGGTTCCGTTCTTCAAAACCCGCCGCGGGGCCGGTATCCGGGACGGTAGCGCACACGGTATTTCTTTCCGG
>JBDTAT010000922.1:0-3659 GCA_039924505.1 Bryobacteraceae bacterium | reverse complement strand
AATTAAAGATGTCAAAGTCATCGCCACCGAGCCGGCGGGCTCGCGTCTAACCGTGGTAAAAATCACTACCGATCAGGATGGCCTGTACGGCTACGGTTGCGCCACGTTCACGCAGCGCGCCGAACTGGTGAACGCGGCCGTGGAAAAATACCTGAAATCGTTCACCGCGCCGAGTTGGTCACGCAGCGCGGTGACGATGCCGGCAATCAGAATCCCGAATACCGGCTGAAGTTGTTCCGCGGTGAAGAAGTCTCCGGCCGCGCCAAACGGATCGTGAGGCCGCGCATAGTAGCCCCAGCCGGGATGATAAAGCGCGAGTTCCATGAACCGCGCAAAGGAAATCGGTCCCGCACGGGCGATCTCGTCCGCGATCAGTGCGGCGAGCGGATTCGGCAAGGCTCGGTTCACGGGCTGCTATGATTATGTCGCATGCTCCGCCGAACGTTTCTCCACAGCACTGGCGGCGTGGCCCTGGCTGCGCCATTTTCTTCGGGAGCCGCCGCAGGGCCGGCTGGGGCGCAGGATTCTTCCACCCCGGTTGCGGACGGCGGCGCTCCCATCAAACTCGGATTCGATACCTATTCGCTGCGCGCGTTTCGTTGGAAGGCGATCCAGTTGATCGACTTTGCCGCCGCGCAGAAGCTCGACACCATCCAGATCTCCAGCCTCGACGACTTTGAGAGTCTGGAGCCGGCGCATTTGGCGCAAGTGAAGGATCACGCGGAGCGGTCCGGCCTGGTGCTGGACGGCGGCATCGGCTGCGTGTGCCCCACCTCCAGCTCGTGGAGCGGCGCGCACGGTTCAGCCGAGGAGTACATTACCCTGGGACTCACCGTTGCCAAGGCAATCGGCGCGCGCGCCATGCGATGCTTTCTCGGCAGCCGTCCCGACCGCCTTGGATCCGTTCCCATTGAGCGGCATATGGAGACCGTCATCGCCGTCTTCCGTTCCGTGCGGTCGCGTGCGCTCGATGCAGGTGTCACCATCGCGCTCGAAAATCACAATGGCGACGTCAGCGCCCGCGAGGTGAAGACCATCATTGAGGAGTCGGGCAAGGATTTCACCGGCTCTAACCTGGACACCGGCAACCCGATGTGGATGATGGAAGATCCTCTGCAGGTGCTCGAGATCCTGGGTCCGTATGTCGCAACCACACACATCCGCGACTCGGTGTTGTACACGAATCCGCGCGGCGCGGCGTTTCAGTGGGTGGCGCTGGGCGACGGCGTGATCGACTTCGCCAAATTCCGGCGGCGGTTCGTCGAACTATGTCCCAACGCCAAATGGCAGCTTGAAGTGATCACGGGCCGTCCGCCGCAGCCGCTGCCGTACCTGGAGCGGGACGACTGGAAAGCGTTTCCGAAAATGCTGGCGGGCGACTTCGCGCAATTTCTGGCTATCGAACGGCGCGGCCGCCCTTATGCCGGCTTCATGATGATTGCCGACGGCTTGAAACACGCCCCGGCGCCATATGCGGCCGCGCTAAAGGAGCAGCAGCGTTACGATCTGGTGCGAAGCCTGGACTGTGCGAAGCAGCAGTTGGGCGTGGGAGTGCGTTGGCGAACCGCGTGAAACCGGCTATTTCGCCGGCGCAGCGCGCCAAGCCGCTTTCAGCACCGGATAGAATTGCACGAAGACGTTGTCGGCGGCGGCGTGTTGATGGTGGCAGTTCCAACAGGATTCTTTTGGGAACGCCGTGGCTGCCGCCAAAGCCTCGCCACCGGACCCAATGAAATTAAAGTAAGCCCACTGCTCTGGGAACCGCGCCCGGTCCTTCACAGCTACTTCGATTCCGGCGAAGCGATCCTCGAAATGGCCCGTCCGGTTGATGGACGCATTCGAGCCGGCAGTGACAACTTCCATGACCAGAATGGTCTTGTCGGGGAAGGCGCCGGTTGCCGCGTAGCTTCGATAGGCTTCGGGCTGCAAGTAGACGTTGTGAAATTTTTGTTCTCCGGAAGCCGCGCCTTCGCGATAACCCATCCCGAGACTGGAGCCGGCGAAGATCCACTCCCGGTAGTGTTCCGGGCGCAGCAATTGTCCGCGGGCCGAGAAGCGCGGTAGCGTCATACCGGTGGGCTTGCGCGCCGGCGCGGCCGGTCTTGCCGGTTCAGCACCGCGTAGGCCTGCGAGCGCCAGAACTGTGAGCGGCAGAACTGCGAGCGACAGAACCGCGAGCCTCGGGCGCACCGTCATGGAAATACTATAGCTCGCGAGCACGGTCGCGCGGGTCCCGCTGATGCAGATCCGGCGCACTCTCGCTCCCAGACGCCGGCCCGAAGATTCAGAACAGCTCGCCGATGTCTTTGGCCGTGGTGCGCGCTTCCAGGTGAATCAATCCGGCATTCGATCCTTGCGGTCCCATCACCGCCAGAACCGCCTTCGTGCCCGCCGAGTAAATGAACAGCACGCCTTCGTCGCCGCGAATCGAAACCTCGCCCAGCGCTCCGACGCTCATGCTGTCGCTGATCCGCCGGCCCAGGCTCGATGCCGCGGCCGCCATTGCCGCCACGCGGTTCGGATCCGCGCCGTTGGATAAAGAGTGCGCGATCGGCAGTCCTTCATTGGACGCGAGCAGCACTCCCTTCAACTCCGGAATCGCATTCCGGAGGACTTCAATGTGATTCTTTAATGCGTCTTGCTTCGCCATATCTTTCCTTCTCCTGTTCGGGGTCAACGATCGCCGCGCACACCCCACTGCACGCGGTCCCAGGAATCACGCCGCGCGCCATCCGCTCAGCAGTGAAAAAACCGTGGAGCACTAGAATGATCGTCATATAGGGCGATAACTTTAGCATTGGCGATTTCAACCTCACTAGATCCCGCCAGGTCTTCGACCCCGGGATCCGCTGCGTCTCGGGCAACCGCTTGCATACGCGCGCGACTCAGAATGGTCCTTCCGAGCCTGGGCGCTCTCTGAGCGCGTGAGGGAGCGGTTGCCGATCGAAAACCGAGGAGCGTGCATAGAGCCGCAGACGGAGACTCCTTCCGTCTCAAACTCGGTATTTTGAGGAACACGCGCAAAACGAAGTGCGGCGCACGCTTTGCGCTAAGTAGTACCACCTAGAAATTTGAGATAAGACCTTTACCGTAGAGAAAGTCTGGTTTGGGGTATTGGGCATCGGCCGCGGAAGGCCGATTAGAACTACATGAAGTGTCTGTATTGCCGCAACGAACTGGCGCTTCTAAAAAAGCTGACCGGAGGCGGGGAGTTTTGCTCCGACGCGCACCGGCAGAGATATCAACAAGAGTACGATCGCCTGGCGCTAACGCGCTTGTTGCAAACGCAATCGGCGCCGTCCCCGTCCGATCCAAGAACACCGCGGGGGGGGAGCAATGGCGCGGCGGAACCGGCGCCGCGGGTGAACGAAGGCGCCGACGCGGGTGCGGCTACCGATCGGGAAACACCGCTGCCGATCGGGAGTGGGCTCCGTACCCAAACGGTACCATCCGCATCCGCGATATCGCACATTGCCGCTGAAGAGAAGCCGTTTGAAGTGAAGGTGAGCGAACCGCCCGCGCCCCCGTCTGCCGGCTTCGTGAAATTCGAGATCACGCCGCTCCCGAGCGTTGGGCGGCGCGTCGATTCCGACGGGCCGCTAGCCAAGAAGCCGGGCGTGACGATACCGGTCTGGACGGTCACCCGTGGAGCGGCCGGT
>JBDTAT010000921.1:0-2845 GCA_039924505.1 Bryobacteraceae bacterium | reverse complement strand
GTTCACAAGCTCGCGGAGTCCGATGGCCTGATGTTCGCCGACTTGAATACTCCCGTCGTGGCGTCGCTCCAGAAAGCGAAGGATCTGGACCCCGCGCTGGCGGTGAAATTGCTTCCCGACCGCGTTCACCCATCCCCGGGCGGTCATCTGCTGATGGCGGCCGCGCTGCTGAAGGCCTGGAACGCTCCGGCTCTCGTCACCGATGTTGAGATCGATGGAGCGGCCGGCTCGCTGCGCCACGCGGAAAACTCGGCGGTTACCGCCGTTTCGCTCGCCAACGGAACGCTCTCCTGGACCGAGCTCGATGGCGCTCTGCCGATGCCGCTCGACCCCAAAGACCCGTTGCTCGCGCTGGCGCTGCGTTCTTCCGATTTCGTCGATACGCTCGACCGCGAGCCATTGCGCGTCACCGGCCTCACCGGCGGAAGCTACCAATTGAGCATTGATGGCGAGCCGGTAGGAACATTCTCCAACACGCAGTTCGCCGATGGAATCAACCTTGCAACCCTGCCAACGCCGATGGCCGAACAGGCCGCCCAGGTACACGCACTCACGCTAAAGCACAACGATATCCATAACACGGGGTGGCATACAGCGGTGTCGCTCGAAAAGGAGCCGTTGACCACCCTCGCCGCTGCTGCCGAGGCGTTCGATCGCCTGGACGCCGAACTGGTCTCCGATCAGCGTCTGACGGCGCAACCGAAACCCCATCGGTTCGAGCTTGCGCGCCAGTAATTCGGAACCGAGCCGCGACAACGGAGCCTTCCGATCCGTGACCGTGAGGGAGCGGTTGCCCAGGCATTCGAGCGCTCCTCTTTGATTCCGGCAACGCCTGTGTCAGCGAGCGGTCGATACGGTTACTCCGAGACCGCCCTAAGGGCTTGTTATGAAATAACCTCCAACCACTCCCTAACGGCGAGTGGCTCGGAAGCGCTATCTGAGCCGCGCGCGAGCAAGCGTAGTTCGAGAATGGACTGTTTATTTCCCGACAAACCCTACGAACTAATCAGCGCCGCGCCTATCGTCGCCAGTTCCACATCCTCGGCCTGCGGCAACCCGCTTACCGCCACCGACCCGATCACGCTGCCGTCCTTCCATACCGGAACGCCGCCGCCCCATCCGGTGAACCGCGGATCACCGAAATATGCGATGTCGAATCCCTTGGCCGGATCGCGCGCGGCTTCTCCAATTTGTTTGGTCGTCTTGCGCTCGCGCGCCGCTGTCCACGCCTTGTTCTTCGCGATCGATATGGAGGAAAGCGGAGCGCCGTCCATGCGCGCAAACGCGATCGGTTCGCCGTGCGGATCGGCGACCACAATCACTCCGGCCTTCCCGCGGCGCACTATTTCTTCGAAAATCGCCTCCACCACGCGGCGGGCCTCGGCATACTCAATCGTCGGACAGTCGATCATCTGTGTTTCTCCTCATAAGCGCAAAGTGTGCGGCGCGCACTTGCCGTCCGGCGCAGAAACGGCTTCGCGCTGCGCTCCGTTTTGCGCGGGTTCCCTGGAAGCGCAAAGGGTGCGGCGCGCACCACCAATCTAACCAGGAACTGTTTCGCGCCGCACTCCGTTTTGCGCGTTTTCATCAAACGTCATGCCTCGGCCGGCGGCGCACGCCGCGCCAGCCCCACTGCCTGTTCAAACGCGTGTCCCAGTTGCAGCAATCCCCAGTCGTCCCGGTGCCGCGCAACAATCTGCACGCCCACCGGCAACCCGTCCGCGGTGAAGCCGCACGGCGCCGACAGCGCCGGGTTGCCCATCGTCGAAATGTAGTAGCACGATTTCATCCAATCGATGTAGGTCGCAAGCGCTGTCCCATTGATCTCGCCGACGTACGGCAGACTCACATCGAACGGCGCCACCTGCGTCGCCGGCAATATGAAAAATTCGTATTGTTCCATGAATCGCCGCATGCGATGGTACAGCTCCGTTCGCGCCATCTCGGCCCGGCCAACTTCGCCCGCCGTCAACCGGTCGCCGCGGTCGATCTCCCACAGGATCGTTTCTTTTACTAGTTCCCGCCGCCCGCGCTTGTCGTCCGCTTGCAACGAAAACATCCACGCGCGCAGACATTTGAAAACCTCATCGGCGCCGCCGAAATCCGGCTCGGCTTCTTCCACCACGCACCCCAGCGCTTCAAAAACCCTCCGCTGCGCGTTGACGATTTCCTTCACGCGCGGCTCAACCGGAATGCCGCCCAGATCCTTCCACCACGCTACGCGCACGCCCTGAAAGTCGCGTTCGAGCGGCAGTGCGAATCCGCTGCCGGCGTCACAGAGCGAAATCGGCGACCGCGCATCCGGTCCTGCAATCGCCGCCAGGAAGAACGCCGCGTCGGCGACCGTTCGCGCCATCGGGCCATCCACCGCCAGCGTTGCCCACCCCATCGCCGCCGGCCATACCGGCACGCGCCCCGGAGAGGTCCGCAATCCCACCACGTTGCAGAAGCTGGCCGGGTTGCGCAGCGATCCGCCCATGTCGCTGCCATCGGCAATCGGCAGCATGTGGCATGCCAGCGCCACCGCCGCCCCTCCACTGCTGCCCCCGCATGTTTTCGTCGTATCGTAAGGATTCAGCGTCGCGCCGAACACATCGTTAAACGTCTGCGAGCCGGCCCCAAACTCCGGTGTGTTGGTCTTCCCGATCGCGATCGCTCCCGCCTGCCGCACGCGCTCCACCAGCAGCGAATCGGCGTCCGGCACGAAATCCCGATAAATCCGCGATCCGAACGTAGTGCGAATACCCCTCGTCGGTTGTAAATCCTTATGCGCAATCGGCAGGCCGTGCAGCGGTCCCGGCGCGGCGCCGCCCGCCAGCGCTTCGTCGGCTGCGCGCGCCCGCTC
>JBDTAT010000920.1:0-3813 GCA_039924505.1 Bryobacteraceae bacterium | reverse complement strand
CCGACTCCTCCAACTGGCGGTTCACCAGAACGTAATCGTACTGGGCGTAATTCCGGATCTCCTCGGCCGCCTCCCGCAAGCGCCGTTCGACCACGGCATCGGAATCCTCGCCGCGGGCACGCAGGCGATGCTCCAAAACCTCCCGCGAGGGCGCCAGAATAAAAATGCCAACCGCTTCCGGAATCTTCTTCTTCAATTGTCGCGCACCCTGAACGTCGATGTCGAGCACCAAATCGGCCCTTTCGGCGGCCGCCCGCTCCAGTTCTCCGTTGTGGGTGCCGTAGAAGTTCCCGAACACCTCGGCATGTTCCAGGAATTCGCCGCGCGCCACCTGGGCCTCGAACTCCGGGCGGCTGACGTAGTGATAGCTCTCCCCTTCGCGCTCGCAACCGCGCGGGGCGCGCGTGGTGTGGGAGATGGAAAACCGCAGGCCGGGAAGGCTTTGGAGAAGGTGTTTCACGAGCGTGGATTTGCCGGAGCCGGAAGGCGCGGAAATGATAAAAACAGTGATCATTTATTCGAGATTGAGGGCCTGTTCGCGGACCTTTTCGATATCGGCTTTGGCGCCCAGGGCCAGCTCCGCGATCCGGATCCCCAGTTCGCCGATGCCGGAGGTTTTCGATAGGATCGTGTTGGTTTCGCGATTCATTTCCTGCAGCAGAAAATCCAGCTTCTTCCCGATTTCGCCGCCCGCTGCGAGCAACTGGTCGAGCTGGTCCGCGTGAATTCTCAAGCGAGTCACCTCCTCGCCGATGTCGCTGCGGTCGGCCAGCAGGGCCGCTTCCTGCGCCAGACGCTGGGGGTCGATCGCCGCGCCGCGGAGCAACTCCTGCAGACGCTCGGAGAGTTTCGCGTGGAACGCGGGGACGGCGCGCGAACGGATCTCCTCCATTTCAAGCGCGGCCCGGCGAACGTTCGCATTATGGGCGTGCAGCGCGGTTGCCAGCTCCGCGCCTTCGCGCTCCCGGAAATGGTTCAGCGCGGCGAGAGCTTCCTCCAGCGCCGCCATCACATCGGCGGGAAATTCCGGGCCGGGGTCGCGTTCGGCCGCGTCTCCAAACATGCCGGGCACCCGCAGCGCCAAGTTCAAGTCCGGCTTCCCGGTGAGGCCGAGTTGCGCTGAAGCGGTGCGGAAGGCGGCAATCCACGCCTCTAGAAGCGGCCGGTTTATCGACAAAGCGCCATTGCCGCCGCCGCGCTGAAATCCCACGCGCAGCTCGACGTGTCCGCGCGTCAGCTTCTGCTTGATCAGCGACCGCATCTGCGCCTCAATCGAGTCGATTTCCGCGCCGGCGTGAAAGTGAATGTCGAGCCCGCGGTGATTCAGACTCTTGAGCGTCAAGATCGCTTCGCCGTCACCCGATGCGCGGCGAACCCGCGCGAAACCGGTCATGCTGCGGACGGCCGCTCCCATTACGGATTCACCACCGGATCGTTCGAGAGAAACTGTAGTTCGTGCAGGCGCTGATAAATCCCCCCGCCCGAAACCAGTTCCTCATGCGAGCCGGTTTCCGAGATGCGCCCGCCATCCACGACGACGATTTTGTCGGCCCGCCGGATGGTGGACAGACGATGGGCAATGACGATCACGGTGCGGTTGGCCATTAGATTCGCGAGTGCCCGTTGTACCAGAAGTTCCGACTCGGTGTCCAGATGGGAGGTCGCTTCGTCGAGAATCAGGATGGGCGCGTTCTTCAACAGCGCGCGGGCGATCGAGATGCGCTGGCGCTGGCCTCCCGAGAGCTTCACGCCGCGTTCGCCGATCACCGTGTCCCATCCCTCCGGAAGCTGAAGGATGAATTCCTCGGCCAGCGCCGTGCGGGAAGCGTTCCGGATTTCCTCCTGCGTGGCTTTCGGGCGGCCGTATCCGATGTTGGCCGCGGCGGTGTCGTTGAACAGGAACGTGTCCTGGGCAACGACGCTGACCAACTGCCGCAGCGACGATAGCCGGATGTCGCGGATGTCGTGGCCATCCACGCGCACCGATCCGTCCGTGGCATCGTAGAAGCGCGGCACCAGGTTGGCGAGCGTCGTCTTTCCCGCGCCGCTGGGACCAACCAGCGCCACCACTTCACCCGCCCTCACGGCCAGATTTACCGAATCGAGAAAAAAGCCCCTGGGCGCATTCGGGTAGTGGAAGCTGACGTTGTCGAAGCGAATCTCTTTTTCAAACCGGGTGAGCCGGGCCGCTCCGGGCCGCTCCCGAATCTGCTCCTGGCTGTCGAGATACTCGAAAACCTTTTGCGAGGCGCCCAGGGCCTGCTGGAAGATATTGTGAATGCCCGTCAGCCGTTTCACCGGCTCATACAGCATCAGCAGCGCAATGACGAAGCTGGAGAATTCGCCGGTGGTCATCGCGCCCGCCTGAATCTGCAAGCGCGCGTAATAGAGGATGCCGACAATCGTAATCGCGCCGAAAAATTCAATCATCGGGCTGGCGACGGCTTGCTGCTTCACATAGCGGAGGTTGCTCCGGCGAAGCCGCGCGGCCGCGATGCGGAAGCGGTTCGACTCAATCTCCTCGTTGCCGAACGATTTCACCACCTGCTGGCCGCTGATGGTCTCCTGCAGGATCTGATTCAATTCCGCGGCTTCGTCCTGCGCCTTCCGCGTGGTGCGGCGGATGCGGCGGCCAATACGCACGGTGGGTACCAGCACAAACGGCAGCACCGTGATGCTGACCAGCGCCAAGCGCCAGTCTTTTTGCAGCACCACGTACAGCAGGAAAATTACCGTGAAGCTCTGCCGCAGCCAGTCCGCCAGCATGTGCGACACCGCCACCTGGATTTTTTCGAGGTCGTTCATGATGGACGACATCAGGCGGCCGGTGGAGTTCGATTCGAAAAACTGCGCGTCCTGTCGCAGAACGCGGTCGAACACGCGCTGCCGCAGATCCGTGACCGCGGAAAGACCGACGTAGTTGATCAGACAATTTCCGAAGTAATCGCAAATGCCCTTAAGGAAGAAGCTGGCGAGAATGGCGACAGCCACCATGGTCCAGACATTGTGGATGGATTCCGGCATCAAGGTCTGCAGATAGACACCGGTTCTCACTTTCACTCGCGTCGGCCTGCCCATCACCTGCGCCGCCGCCTTCTGCAAGTCCGCCACGCTCATCGCGCGGGAAAAGCGCATGGGAGCCGAAAAAACCAGAGCGGTAGCCGACGCGGTCACTTCCGAATGGGCGACGGCGCCGGCGGTCGTGGCATCCCCCATCGCGAGCAAAGCGGCGTGCAGGCGCGATTGTAAATCGCCGCTTACCGGAGCCGCGAAGGACATCCCGGCTGGGCCCGCCGGAACCGGAACACCGCCGCCTTCCTTGCCGAATCCCGGGATTGTGAACAGCAGCACCGGGGCGTCGGGCGACCCAGGTTTCAGCACGCGATCGAAAACCGGGCCGATGAGCAACGCGGTAAACCCCTGCGCCGCGCCCACGCACGCCATCAGGAAAACCGAGGCCAGCAGCGCCGCCAGATACGGGCGCGCGAAGCGGACGATGCGCAGCAGTTCGGTCATACGCGCGCCGCGCCGCCGCGAACCTTCACGCGCAGGCGCTCCACGGCCTCGAGCGCCTGTTCCACCGAAATGTTCTGAATGCCCCCCGGCGCGGTAAGGACCGCCGATTCGGTCTTCCACGGCGCCCACGTGACCGCATCCGACGAACCGAACAGCGCGGCGACCGGCACGCCGAAGGCCGCCGCCATGTGCGCCGGTCCGCTATCGTTGCCGACAAACAGGCTGGCGCCCGCTAGAAGTTGTTTTACCCGCGCCAGTGGAGCGTTGTTCAACACGCGCCACTGGGCGAACGGTGCA
>JBDTAT010000919.1:0-3142 GCA_039924505.1 Bryobacteraceae bacterium | reverse complement strand
GCGGCGCAGCAGCCATTCCGCCGCAGCCAGCGCCAGCAGCAGCAGGAACAGCACCGGCATGTTCCACAGATCTTTCATCTCATGCACCGTGATGCCGGCTTCGGAATACGAAATGTCTTCCCCCAGCTTCCCCGCATCGACCGCGGTGTAGTAGCGGCCGCCGGTCTGTTGCGCGAGCTTTTCCAGCAATTCGCGATTCTGTTCCAGATGAAAATTCTCCGCCACGCCGTCCTCGCGCCGGAATGTAATGACGTCGCGCCCGGTCTCCTCCGTGCCGCGCCGCGCCACCACTTCGGTTAGATACGATCCCGGCTTTTCCGCCGTCCAATCCGCCGTGTAGACGCCCGGCTCCAGCGCATCCGGCTGCAGCGCCACTTGGCCCGTGATTCCCTCCGGTCCCAGAATGTGCGCCTCCACCTGCGCATCCGCCGCCGGCAGATACGTTGTGTCCCGCACTTCCGCGCGCAGCTTCACATGTCCTTCGTCGGCGAGCACGGTTTTCGGCACAGACGCCACCACGCGCGTCGGCGTGTCCGTCACCAGGTACCGCAGCAACTGCCGCCAGAACATTTCATGCGTCTGGTCCGCCACCGGCTGCAGCATCTGCCAGCGCCACGTTCCCTCGGTTGCCAGCACCGCCGTGCGTCCGCGCCCGTAATTTTCCGTGATCAGCAGCGGATACTTCCCCTTGCTGGTCGGCATCATTTCCGCCAGCACCACCGCGCCCGGCTTCGGCGTTCCCGGCTCCTGATAATTCATCAGGTACGGCAGTTTCTTCCAGCGCGCGGCGTTCGCATCCGGATCTTCTTCAAGCCGGCAGATCAGGCTGTCGCGTCCGGCCGGCGTCAATTCCGCCGTCGCCGGATCGCGATGGAACGTGTCTTTATGATTCGGCAGCGTCACCGGCAGCAGATCGGAGAAGGGCGGCTTGTCGTATCCCCCGTCCGCCAGACTGAACCGCCCGCCCAGGAACAGCACGCCCCCGCCGCGCCGGTCGACAAACTGTTTGATCAGCTCCTGTTGCGTGGCCGTAAAATAATTGGCTTCCACGCTGCCGATAATCAGTCCCTGAAACTGGAACAGGTCTTCCACTTTCGATGGAAACCCGTCCGCGAAATCTTTCGGATTTTGAATCCCCTGAACATAAATCTTATTCTGCGTCGTCCGCAGAATGGTCGTCAGCGCGATGGAGCGGTCGTCTTCCACCGCCCTCCGGATAAACTTGAACTCCCACCGCGGCTCGCCCTCCATATAAAGGATGCGCCGCGCGCCCGCGTCCACATTCACCACGCGCGTAACCTGATTATTCTTCGCGTTCTCCTCGCCTGTCAGCGGATCGAACGACACTTCGATATTCTTCGCCCCCGCCACTCCGGCGTTGAACAACACCGTTTCGTTCTGCTCCACTCCATCCGGTTTCAGCGTCACAATTTTCGAGGCCAGCACCTTGCCGCTCTCGCGCACGGTGAGGTGCGCCTTCTGATTGGCGTATCCGCGCTGGTGAAACGTTACTTGCGCCGCCAGCCGCGAATCGGCCAGCGCGCGCGCCGGAATCTGCGCATCCGTCACTTCCAGATCGTGCGCCATCCGCAGGCGCCCGAATCCAATCGTGTGGATCGGGATATGCCGCCGCCGGATCTCGTTAATCGTCTCCGAATCGACGCCGCCTGAGTTGTCCGCGCCGTCGCTTGCGAGCACCACCGCCCCAATCGGCAAACTGGCGGCCTCCGCCACCACCTGCTGCAATCCTTCTCCGATATGCGTGGCGGGCGACGCGGCTTTCAATTGATCGAGATTCCCGATGCGCTCCACATTCGCGCCCAGCCGGTAGAGGCGCACTTGAAACCGCGCGCCCAACGCCTTCAGCAGACCGCCGTTCAGCGTCTTCAGCGCTTGTTCCCGCCGCGTGACGCCGTTCTCGGCCATCGCCATGCTCCGCGAATCGTCCACCACCACCGCGACAATGTTCTGCCGCGGCTTCAGCGTCACCACGCTCAGCGCCGGCTGCCACAGCATCAGCAGCAGCAGCGCTACCAGCGCCGTTTGCAATCCCCACACCGCGGCCGAACGGGCGCCGCGCGTCTCCACCGCCCGGTAGCGCTGCCGCCAAATGGCCCATCCAAACCCCGCCGCCACGGCGATCATGCCCGCCGCCAGCAGCCATGCCGGCCAACCGCCGGCCAGCACCAGCGTGCCTTTTGAAAACACTGTCCGCGGATATTTAAAAAGAAGTTCGAACATTTCCAGAAGGTTCCCGCGCGGCCGGCGCCCTAGTGGGTCATGTCATACATTACATAATTCACTGCGATGCGGTATGCCAGCGAGGCCCACTTTTCCGGATAGCGTGGATCGTCGGACCACTCCCAGGCGTCGCCCAGATCCATGTTGTGGCAGATGGCCGCCACCAGGCGCCCCTTGGTGTCGTAAATTCCGCGCCACTCCGGATCGATGCCGCCGTGCTCGTACGTTACGCCGCTGTCGAACCACTGCGCTCCCGGCACTTGAAACCGTTTGTCCAGATCGTACACCGTGTGGAAAATCGCATCGTCGTTCGGAATCTCCACGATTGGCCGGTCCGGGAACACGCGGTTCATGCTCGCGACGAAGATGGCCCATTCGCGCGTCCCATGGAAGTCGTCGCACATGAAGAACCCGCCACGGTCGATAAAATCGCGCAGTTTCTTGCACTGTTCGTCGGTCAACTCCCAATGCCCCACTTCCACCGCGTAGAGAAACGGCCAGTTGTACACGTCGTTTGGATCCTGCGGATCCATCAGATCCACCGGCTGCTCTACCGACCGCGTATCGATCCGAGTCAGCCGCCGGATGCCCGCCAGCAGATGCCGGTCGCTGCGCGGATAGTCCATGGTCCAATAGCGCGACCACCGCGACCCGTACATGCGCCGCCCGAATCCGAAATCGATGGTCGGATAGATCAGCCGCGCGCGCGTGAATTCGGCTTTCTGGCGGTAATCGGGCGGAAGGGGAAAATTATTGTACTCAACAGCCGGGTACTCGCGGAACTCCCGCTGCGCATGGAGCGCGCTCAAGAACGCGACGGCCAGGAACCCGGCGATTAAGAAAATGCGGAGGCGCATGCCGTAGCCCTCTCCTAAAAACAGACGCGCACCGGGCCGATCCG
>JBDTAT010000918.1:0-18492 GCA_039924505.1 Bryobacteraceae bacterium | reverse complement strand
TCACCATCCCCTTAATTGCATTGTCACTATCGGGCGCCCAGGCCCGCGCGGCTACCGTCGTCGGAATCCACGGTCCCCAATTCACCCTAAACGGGGAACTGACTTACACCGCAGCCTCTGGATTCCCGCAGGCGGATCCGAATCTCGCCGGAACGCTTTTGAATGTCCGCGCCGTGCAGGCCATTTTCGACGACGCAAACTATCCTCAATCGGGGTCCCGGAAGAATCCCTATCACTCCAACACTCTGGGCGACATCTCTTGGGATTACCCCGACGGACCCTGGGACGCGGAGCGGAACGTCCGCGAGTTTCTGGCGGCGCTGCCCGACTGGCGGCGCTGCGGGCTGTTGGCCTTCACGGTCAACCTCCAGGGCGGTGGCCCTCCGGACGGCAACTATGGCGAGAAGGTCTACCTGCAACCCCATAACAACAGCGGGTTCGATCCACACGGCAATCTCAAACCGGCTTATGCAGCCCGGTTGCGGCGAGTGATCGCTGAGGCGGACCATCTCGGGATGGTCGTCATCGTCGGCTTCTTTTACTTCGGCGCGAACGAGCGCATCGAGGTCACTCCTGACGATCGCTACGTAAAGGAGGCGATCCTGCAGGGCTGCCGTTTCCTCAAACAACTGCCGCATCGAAACGTGCTCATCGAAATCAACAATGAGACCAACCCCCGCAGCTACAAACACCAAATCCTGCAACCGGACGGTGCGCTGGATGCCGTCCTTCTTGCCCAGCAAACGGTAGAGCACCAGATTCCCGTCTCCATGAGTTGGTCCGGCGGGATCATGCCTCGTGGAAGCCGCGGGGACGCGGCTCTACGCTCCGTGGACTATGTCATGTTCCATACCAACGGACAAACGCCCGAGGAAGTGCATCAGACGATCGCCGCCATGCGCCGGTGGACCGGATACGAGCGGCCCTTCATCATTAACGAGGATGGGGTCAGCACTTTCAATCTGCAATCCGCCGTGGAAGAACACGTAGGTTGGGGCTTTTACGACAACGGGCTCGGGAACTATCGCGACGGTTATCAAAATCCGCCGGTGAACTGGAAAATCAGTTCGCCGGTGAAGTGGCTTTTCTTCGAGCAGGTGGCGCGGCTGACCGGTTCGCCGGTCCCACCCAAACCGGAGTACAAATCGGACGACACCCCTGAAATCGAGGTCGTCGGATTAATGCCCAACGAAGTTCTCAAGCAACCGGCCTGGATTGAGGCGATCGTCAAGGACCGGCATCCCCGCTGGCCCATCAAACGGGTGGAATTCTTCATTGACGGCAAGCCTTACAGTTATCGGAATCAGGCGCCCTACATGCTCAATAACCAGGAATGGTGGGACATGGTGGATGTTTCCCCGGGCAGACACGTGCTTCGCGTGGTTGCTTATGACCGTAGAGGTCCCCGTTTCACCGAATTATGCTCCATGGTGGAAATTCCCTTTGCCATAGAAAAATCAAAGATGAAATGAGGGTCAATTTCCGTACGTCAACCAGTGGATGGCAAGCCAGGTGTTGACGCCATGTGCCCGAAGAACATCTTCGAGAAAGCAGATCACCAGCCGCGCTCACCCGACGTGCTTCTCGAAGCCGGCGGCGATTTCGAGCAGACACAACGCTGCCCGTTGTCCATCGGGGTCGCAGATAGCGTCGAGCAGACGCCGGTGCTTGTCCACTTCCGCGCGCAGGTCGATCGCCGCGGCCTGCCGGCTTCCGATGATGCCCGACGCGAACAGTGACCCCATCACGGTCTCAAGCGCACGCGCCGCATAGCCGTTGTCCGCGACCTGCCAGATCATGCGATGGAACTTCAGATCCTCCTGAAAATACCTCGACCAGTCACCCGCGGCAGCTGCCTCCTCTACCCGCTCGAAGTGCGCGCGCAATACGGATGCCGTCTCTGGTGTGATGCGTTGCGCCGCCCACTCCATCACCTTGGGTTCGAGTACGCGCCGGAGTTCGCAAATCCTCGCCGCTTCGTGAGGCGTGAGCTGAATCACCGAACAACCGCAATTGCGGCGTCTCACCACCACCCCGCGGTTCTCCAGTTCCTGTAAAGCTTCCCGAACCGGGATGGAACTCACTCCGAAGCGCTGGATCAGTTCCCGTTCGACCAGTCGCTGGCCCGGCCGGAACTGCCCGGCGATGATTTCCCGCTGCACGATCTCGACAATCTCTTCCCGTAACGACTTGGCCTGGATCGCCTCGCGTGGGGACGTGAATGTGGAACTCACAGTTTTAATATACGAAACTCTGCGTTGACGAGCAATTCGTCCTTGACTTGGCCTACTTTATATATTATATCTACTTTGAAGAAAGGATCTCCCTGTTATGCGTTCCTCTCGCTGCGGCCGCCTGCTCGCCGTGTCCTGCCTGTTTACCGCCTGTCTTACCTTCGCTCAAGGGCCGACCGGAGAAATCGACGGCATTGTCACCGACCCGTCCGGGAGTGCAATCCAAGGTGCAACCGTCGGCGTTTCGGACCCGCAGACGGGATCCACCAGAACGACAAAGTCCAACGATTCCGGTTTTTATACTTTCCCAGCTCTTCCGCCGGCCACCTACCGGGTTTCCGTGGAAGCCAATGGTTTCCAAAAAGCGATTCGATCGGGCATCCTTATCCAGGTGCAGCAGGTCGCCCGCGCGGACTTTCAACTAACGGTTGGCGCCGTCACACAGGCGGTTGAAGTCACGGCAAGCGCGGCGCTCCTTTCGAGCGACGATGCCACCGTGGGTCAAGTGATCGAGAACAAGCGGATCGTCGATCTGCCGCTGAACGGCCGCAGTTACCTCAGCTTGACCGCGCTTGCACCCGGAGTCAGCAACACCTCGTCACCCGTCAACGCCACAAGCTTTCAGGGCGGGCTGCGCTCCGCGGCGAGTATCACCGTAAACGGCCAGCGGAACACCTTCGATCACTACACCCTCGATGGCATTGAAAACACCGATCCGAATTTCAACAGCTACATCATGCTGCCTTCGCTCGACGCGCTCGAGGAGTTCAAAGTCCAGAGCGCGACGTATCCGGCCGAATATGGCTTTGCGCCCATTCAGATCAACGTCACAACAAAGTCGGGCACCAATGGTTTCCACGGAGTTGGTTTCGAGTTCCTGCGCAATTCCTGGTTCGACGCCAAGAATTACTTCGATTCCCAGAAGTCCCCAATCCCGGAATTTCGCCGCAATCAATTCGGGGGAACGCTCGGAGGCCCGATCATCCGGAACAAACTTTTCTTCACGGCAAACTATGAGGGCTTGCGCGAGTCCAAGGCGTTGACCTCGCTTTCCACTTTCCCTCCCTTGCCGTATCGCACGGGAAACTTCGCGGGCGCCAACACCATTTACGATCCCGCCACCACCGCCGCCGGACCCGATGGAAAATATGCGGCAACTCCGTTCCCGAACAACGTGATCCCCTCGAGCCGGTTCAACACCATTGCGCAAACAGCCATGAACAATTTCTGGCCGGTGCAAAATCGTCCGGGTACGACAAGCAACTACGTCAACAACGAGCCGCGCCAGTCGAACGCCGATCAATCCATGTTGCGCATCGACTACCAGCAGAGCGCCAGGTACATCTGGTACGGACGCTGGAATTACGACAAAGATTATTACTACCTGCCGAACAACACTCCTAAGCAAGGTACGGTTGTCGAGACAAGGCCGGACCAGATCATGGCCGGTGGAACCCAGATCTTCACGCCCACCCTGGTAAACGACGCCCGCTTCGGATGGACGCGATTCGTCAATAACGAGCAGACCCCCTACAGCTATTCGCAGGATGTCAACAGCACGTTGCTTCACATCCCCGGCTTGAATCCCCTCAATGCGCCGTCTTTCTGGGCCGTCCCGCAGTTCAGCTTTACCGGATACTCGGCCTTCGGAGACAACGCGACCATCTATCTGACCCACGACAACATGTGGGAAGCGCACGACACCCTCACCTGGACGCGGGGCAAGCACATCTTAAGATTCGGAGGCTCATTCGAACCGATTCACTACAACGAGGTCGGACAGCAGCAGGTGGGCAGCTTCTCTTTTACCGGCGCATACACCGGCAATCCCGCGATTGGCTCTTCCAGCGTGGGCAACAGCGTCGCGGATTTCCTCCTCGGCCTGGATCAGACAGTCACCACGGCCGTTCAGCCGGCGACTGCGCTGCTACGGAGCTTCTATTTCTCCGGCTTCTTCACCGATTCTTATCGCATCACGCCAAAGCTCACTCTCGAAGTGGGCCTGCGCTATGAGTACATGGCGCCATTCAAGGATATCAGTGACAATTCGTCGAACATCTGGGGGCTGACCAGCAAGACAACCGGCAATCCCATCCTGGTCCAATCTTCCACGCAGTGTTCTTCGAGTTCGTCTTGTCCTCCCTACGCCGGAACTCTCACGCGACTGCAGGGAATAACGGTTGTCCGCGACGGGCGAATGGGGGCGGCACTGCAATATCCCGACCGGAATAACTTTGCGCCTCGACTTGGCGTTGCTTACAGCATGGATTCGAAGACTGTAATCCGTGCAGGCTTCGGGACCTACTACGACATGGTCGATGAAGGCAATTCTGTTTTCGACCGCGCGAGGACTCTGGCCGGTGGATTACAGCAACTCAATTCCTACCCCATTCCGAACACCAGCCTGAGTAATCCGTTTCTGGGGTCGGTCTCTTCGACCAACATTACCCTGGTCCAGCCCCTGATTCTTTCCGGCGGTCCTCCGGACCAGCGAACGGCTTACGTCGACCAATGGACGGCAGGCATACAGCACTCGCTGACGAGCAACCTGATGTTGGAAATTTCCTATGTCGGATCCCAATCCCATAAGTTGCGGCGGGAGGACAGCATTAACGTACCCATCCCGGGCCCCGGAAGCGCGAGCAATAACCGGCCGTTTCCGGCGTTCGGCTTTATCCAGTACCCCGATAACGAGACCAATGCTAACTACAATGCTCTCCAGCTCAGACTGGAGAAGCGCCTCAGCCGGGGACTCACGGTCCTGACCGCCTTCACCTACAGCAAGTCGATCGACAACTCGAGCGGCGTGCGTGCCGGCGCCGGCGATATACTCCAGATGAACAACCCCTACAACATCGGTTCAGGAGAGCGAGGTCTTTCCCAGTTCAACGCGAAGTTCCGTTCGGTTACGTCGGGCCTATTTCAATTGCCGTTCGGCGGTAACGCTCGGTTTCTCGCCCATCCGGGCACCCTCGTTAACGCACTGGTGGCGAACTGGCAATTCGGGGGCATCCTCACCCTGCAAAGCGGCAATCCCTTCACTGCCCTGGACGGCCTGGATATTCTCAATACGGGGGGCACAGGAATCGCGCAAAGACCGAACGCCACGGGCATCAGTCCGCAACTGTCCAATCCGTCGCCGAAGGACTGGTTCAATAAGGCAGCATTCGTCTACAATGCCCCATACATTTATGGGAACGATGGGCGGAATAACATCATCGGCCCGCACGTCATCGAGACGGATCTATCGCTTTCCAAGACCCTGAAGGCAACCGAACGCTACGGCGCCGATCTTCGCTGGGAGGTCTTCAACGCCCTGAACCACCCCATCTTCGGAGTGCCCAACGCCACGTTGTCCAGTGCCGCCTATGGCACTATCTCGAACACCATAGTCGATAGCCGCCAGATGCAGGTGGCACTGCGTATCACGTTTTGAGCAACACTCCTAAATGAAAGCGAGGCGCTATGCGATGCGTCAAAGCCCTGATCCTTCTCACCGCAACCGTGAGGTTATTGCCCGCGGTCACCGTCGAACGATATCATCCGCACGACTTCACGTTATCCGGACAGGCGGTCGGGAATCCTTTCGATGTCGACGTAAAGGGTGAGTTCACCGGCCCGGATGGGACACAGATCACGGTCCCCGGCTTCTATGCCGGCGGGAATACCTGGAAAGTCCGCTTCTCGCCGACCAAGACCGGCCGCTGGTCGATGACCACCATCTCACCCGTCGCCGCCCTGAATGCCCACACAGAGGCCGACATTCAGTGCGCGGACAATTCCAACCCGGCCATCCACGGGGCACTTCGGGTAGATCCGGTAAACCGGCATCATTTCATCTACGAAGATGGCTCCCGTTATTTCCTCATGGGCTATGAGGCCGACTGGCTCTGGGGTGCGGATACCAAAGATCCCGAGCGCAAGGTCATGCATCATCTGATCGACCAGATCGCCGCACGCGGGTTCAATCACCTGCTGGTCAATGTCTACGCCTACGATACGACGTGGTCGAAAGGCCATCAGAACCAGTGGGACTTCGGTCCGCCGGATACCTACGTGTTCGGCGGAACCAACGACAAGCCGGACCACACGCGCCTCAACACCGCCTTCTTCGATAGTTACGACGGAATGATGAACGCACTGCTGGAAAAAGGCATCGTGGCCAACGTGATGATGAAGGTCTACAACAAGATGGTCAACTGGCCGCAGCCTGGAAGTAAAGACGAAGAGAGGTACTTTCGTTATGTCGCCGCGCGTTACCAGGCGTATCCCAATATCGTCTGGGATTTCTCCAAGGAAGCTTACAACGAGCACGACAAGTCCCTGGAGAAGCGGCTGATCGACCTCGTCCGGGCCAGCGACGGCTATCACCGGCTGACCACAGCCCACGACAACGACCTGTATGACTGGGACTCCAAGCTGAACACCAATCTCGACTTTCGCACTGACCAGGAACATTTCTATTGGAAAGAGATGGTACTCTTTGATCGCCAAGTACTTTCCTGGCCGATCGTCAACGCCGAACTCTACTATGAACGCGGTGTCGATGATTTACCCAGTTATCCCATCAAACACGACTGGCAGGACATGATTCGGGGAGCTTACGAGGTGTACCTGTCGGGCGGATACTTTGTTTACTACTACGACAACACAGCCTGGGACGTAGTGAAGCCCGACCCCGAACCGCCCGGCATGCCGCGTTTCCAGACGCTCAAGGAAAATCTCGTTGCGCTCCCGTACTGGCTGATGGAGCCGAGACCCGAACTCGCGGCCGGAGGACCCTGCCTCGCTTTGCCGGGAGAAGTTTACGCGTACCTCGTCCAACCGTTGCGGCGTCCCAAGGGCTCCCCACCGCCGTCTCCCACGACGAATCGTCCGCCGAGGTCAAGCCTGGGCCAGGCCCGCGAGATCGCCATCAATCTGAACTCCCTTCCGGGACCGGCTACGGCGCAATGGGTTAATATCTGGAGCGGAGAGAAGTCCGAGTCGGCGATCGCGGGTCCCGGGGTGTATCAGTTCAATCGCCCCGCGTCATTCGGCGCCGCGCCGGGCTTATTGATTATTCGCGCTCGACATTGAGAACGTTATGAACAAACAACTAACACGGCGCATTGCCGTGCTCCCGGGCGACGGCATCGGAAACGAAGTAACGGAAGCGGGCGTGGACTTGCTGCGCGCCGTGGAAAAGTCCCTCGAAACCCGCTTCGAACTTACTGAATTCAGTGTGGGCGCCCACGAGTACCTGCGTAGCGGCGATCCCATGCCCCCAGCCGTATTCGAACAACTGAAAGAGTACGACGCCATCCTGCTGGGCGCCATGGGAATGCCGGGAATCCGCTGGCCGGATGGCGTCGAGATGACTCCCCAACTGGATCTGCGCGAGAAGATGGAACTCTACTGCGGTCTGCGGCCCGTCTTTCTGTTTCATGGCGTTGATTCGCCCTTGCGCAACCGCGCCGTCGGCAGCATCGATCTGTTGCTGATTCGCGAGAGCACCGAGGGTTTATTCTTTTCCCGCAAGGAACGCCTGACCGAGGGTGCTGCCTACGCCGAAGATAAATTGCGCATCACTCGCCGAGGGGCTGAACGGGTGATTCGCTCGGCGTTCCGGGAAGCCATGAAGCGCCGTCGCCATCTTACCCTGATCGATAAGTCCAACGTCCTTCCGTCGATGGTTTTCTTCCGCCGCGTTTTCGACGAAATCGCGCCAGAGTTCCCTGATGTCAGGACCGATCGCGTCTATGTGGATGCAGCCGCGCTCTACCTGGTCCAGCGTCCCGAGGCGTTCGACGTCATGGTCACCGAAAACATGTTCGGCGACATCCTATCCGATCTGACCGCCGGACTGGTGGGCGGTATGGGCATGGCGCCCTCGGCCGACATCGGGGACCACTTCGCGGTCTTCCAACCGGCTCACGGTTCCGCGCCGGACATCGCGGGGAAGGGAATTGCCAATCCGGCCGCCACTATCCTTTCGGTCGCGATGATGCTCGAATGGTTTGGTACCGAGGACACGCATGCCGGAGCCGAAATGATCCGCTCCGCAGTCCGCACGGTGTTCGCCGATCCTGCCGCTCGGACGCGCGACATGGGCGGTGATCTCACGACACCGCAGATGACCGGTCTTATCCGATCGGCGCTGCCGGGCCGCGCGCAACAGGCAGCAACTCTATGAAGTCCGGATTTCGGATTTTCGATACCCACACTCACCTCGGCGTAGCGCGCCACAGCCAGCGATCGTCTACGGCCGATGAATTACTGCGCAACATGGACCGGCTGGGAATCGATCGCTCGCTCACCATTCCTTTCCCCGTGGTCGACGACTACCGTTCACAGCACGACTTGATCGGTCAGGCCGTCCGCGATCACGCCGACCGTCTGACCGGCGCCGCTTGTCTGTTTCCCCTGATTGATCGGACCGCTTTCCGCGACGAGGTTCGTCGCTGCCGCGAACAGTACGGATTTGCAGCCCTCAAGCTGCAGCCGCAATATCACGGGCTAAACCCGCTCTCCGGATCGAGCGATTTTTTCTTCGAAGCGGCGCTCGAGAATCACATGGCGGTTGTGTGCCATACGGGCTCCGGACTTCCGCTTTCCTCGCCGGCCCTCCTGATGATGCCGGCGCGAAAGTTTCCCGAACTCAAGATTGTCGTGGCCCACGCGGGCGGCGGCATCTTCGTGCACGAGGCGATTCTGGCCGCGCTCTTCTGTCCGAATATCCTGCTCGAGTTATCCAGTCTCATGCCGCATCACGTTCTCGAAGTCCTCAGCTATGTCGCGAGCGACCGCCTTATGATCGGTTCCGATCTGCCCGAGAGCGTCGAGACGGAGATCGGCAAGATCCTGACGTTGGAGATAGCGGACGCCGACAAGCGCAACATCCTCGACGCAACCGGGTGCCGTATCTTCGGTTCGGGCTGCTGACCGCCGTGTAAGGAGCGTCAGAAATTGAAGAAATACGCCGTCGTTCTGGCCCTCTTCCTGCTATCCATGATCACCTACGTGGATCGAGTCTGCATCTCCGTCGCAAAAGACCCGATCAGCTCCGAAATGCATCTTTCCGACACGGCGATGGGCCTGGTATTCAGCGCCTTTGCACTCGGCTATGCGTTGGCTCAAATCCCTTGCGGCTGGCTGGCCGACCGGTTCGGCCCGCGATTGGTGTTGACCTTCGTCGTGACTCTATGGAGTGCCCTGACCGCGCTGACGGGAGCCGCCTGGAATCTCGCTACACTCGTGACCATCCGGTTTCTGTTCGGTATTAGCGAAGCAGGAGCGTATCCGGGCGGCGCCCGCGCCATCTGCAACTGGCTACCCTTCGGCGAACGCGGCCGTGCGAATGGAATTCTGTTTTCCGGCTCGCGACTGGGCGGCGCCGTCTCGTTTCCGCTGCTGGCCTGGATGCTCACGCGCTGGCATTGGCGTACGTCTTTCTGGATTTTGGGCGGACTTGGCCTCGCGTGGGCGCTGTTCTGGCTGCTCTGGTTCCGTGATCATCCGGAGGCAACCACCGCCAAGCACGAAGCAGCCGCTCATTCAGGACTCGGCCTCGCGGATATCTTTCAGTCAATGCCAATAGGCCTCGCGATGCTGCAATACTTCGCCAGCAACTTCACCTTCTTCATCGGGCTTTCCTGGATGCTGCCCTATCTAAAGAGACAATTCCATCTGTCCGATGAGCACGCCGTAGCGTTCGCCATGGCCCCGCTACTCGCGGGAACGTTTTCTCAATGGATGGCGGGCTGGCTGGTGGACGCGCTATACCGTTCCCGATACCGTGCGTGGTCGCGGAGAATTCCCGCCATCCTCGGCTTCGGCGTCTCGACCATCGGACTCCTGGCGCTAACCCAAGCCGGCACTCCAATGGCGGCCGCGGTCTGCTTCACGCTAGCGGTATTCGGGTCCGATATGACGGTCAGCCCGAGTTGGGTTTTCTGCGCGGACATCGCGGGTAAGAACGCGGGCAGCGTCTCCGGCGCGATGAACATGGTCGGCAATCTGGGATCTTTCGTGAGCGCCAACGCTTTCCCAGCCTTGGCAGCCGCCACGGGCAGCGGCGCGGCTTATTTCTTCTGTGCCGCGGTCTTCAATGTCCTCGGTATCTTGTGCTGGTTCATGATGCGCTCCGTGGGACGCATCGAACCGGTGGCCGCAATCGTGGCGAGTTGTCCCGTGGGAGGAACCAGATGACGGAAGCACGAGAGCGAAGCCTCAGGGCCGTAAGCGTGGGCGCCGGCTATTTTTCCAGATTCCAGCAGGAAGCCTGGACCCGCATTCCAGAAGTTGAGATGGCAGCCATCTGCGACCTGGAGGACGTCAAGGCCCGGGCAGTCCAGGAGCAGTTCGGAATCGCGAATCGTTACACCAACTGGACAGATATGCTCGACCGGGAGAAACCGGACTTTATCGACATCATCACCCCGCCTCCAACGCACGAAGAGATGTGCGCCGAAGCCGCACGCCGCGGAATTCACGTGATCTGTCAGAAGCCGCTCGCTCCAACGCTGGAAGAAGCCACGCGCATCGTGGAGATCGCGCACACCGCCGGGGTCCGGCTCATGGTTCACGAGAACTTTCGCTGGCAGCCATGGTACCGGAAGATCAAGGAACTACAAACCGCGGGCACCATCGGCGAGTTCACACACATCCACATTCTGACGAGACTCGGGGACGGCTGGGGAGATAGCGCATACCTCGACCGTCAGCCATTCTTTCGCGACTATCCCCGGCTGCTGATCTACGAAACCGGCGTTCACTTCATCGATACCTTCCGCTTTCTCCTGGGCGAAGTAACGGAAGTCTACGCCCGCCTTCGCCGCCTCAACTCCGTGATTCGCGGCGAAGACACAGGACAACTGCTCCTGTGTTTCGAAAGCGGCGCCACGGCGCTTTGGGATGCCAACCGGTACAACGAAACCGAGGCGGCGAACCCGCGTTACACCTTCGGGGAAATCCGTGTGGACGGCACCGGAGGCCATCTGACCGTGGACATGGAAGGCAATATCCGGGTCAAGAAGTTAGGCGAGCCTGGATGGAATCTCCAGTATCTCCACGAGAATCGTAATTTCTCGGGCGATTGCGTCTATGCGCTGCAACGCCACTTCGTCGACTGCATGCTGTCGGGACGCGAATTCGAATCGAGCGGCCGCGACTATCTGAAGACGCTCAAGGTCGCCTTTTCAGCGTATGCATCAGCCGCTTCGCGCAATCACTCGTGAGGATTCCGTTGCTAAAAATTCAAACGGGATAAGGATGTCCAATTCAGCCAACCTTACGAAGCGATACCGAACAGCTTTTCGATGAACTGCATCTGAGCCACCGTGTATTATCCGGGTTCATGGCGTTTCTCGCGGTTTAGTTTTCCAGGTGTAATTGATAAGCGACCCCCAACTCAACTGCGCCATTCCAGAGCGCCTTCCTGCCGCTCGTACCATTGCGCGCGCAACAACCCGGCGACGAACTCCGAGTAGGAGAACTGCGCTTGCTATTGGAGTGATTAATCGTCGCACTTGCTGCTCTTCCTGTCACCCGCTCGGCCTCTCTCCGGCCTGGCTCATCGATGCGAGATTAGCCCCGAGTGATTCCGAGGGCTTGACCGGTCGCTCCATATTAGAAACTAAGTTTCAGCGCGAACTGCACGATCCGAGGCGAACCGGCGCTGGTGATCGATCCGAAACTGCCCGAATTCAGCGCGGTTACCGGGTTATTGAAGTTCGTGTGGTTGAAGACGTTAAAGAACTCGGCTCGGAATTGTGCAGTCACCCTTTCCTTGATGGCAAACTGTTTTATCAACCCGAAGTCGACATTTGCCATGCCCGGTCCCCGCATGAAGTTACGCGACGACGTGCCGAATGTTCCCAGCGCATTTGGTGCGAAAGCGGCTGTATTGAAGTATTGCTTGATCATTTGCGCTTCGGAACGCCCGGAATCCAGGTAGGGATCGCCGATCAGGTCCGAGCGGTCGACGCCATCGCCGCTGCGCGAATTATCCACCCCAGAAGTAATCGTGAAGGGGGAACTATTCTGCAGCGTCACGATGCCGGTGGATTCCCACCCGCCGATGGTGCGGCGAAGCAGCTCGCTCCGACTCTTCAACGTAGGCAGCGCCCATACAAATGAAGCGACGAAGCGCTGGCTATGATCGAAGTCGGATAGTCCGCGATTGGCGCTCAAACTGGTCGGGATGAGCGGCGTGCCTTGCCCGGGCTCGGCATCGCTGGAGCCTATATCGATCGATTTCGACCACGTGTAGCTGAGTTCAAAGGAGACGCTCTTCGCCACCCTGCGTTCGGCTGCCAACTGCAAGGCGTTGTAGCTGGATGTTCCGTCGGAGGGCGCATTAAGCACTTCTCCGAAATTGGAGTAAGGACGCCGCTGCTGCGTGTTCGCCACCGTGGCGCCGGCCATATACTGCGCATAATTCACATCGGTTACGTACGAGAGGTGACGGCCCTGATTCCCGATGTAACTCGCGCGCACCGCAGTGTTCCTCATGATCTCGCGTTCCACCGTGAAGTTGAAGCTTTCCTGGTAACTCGGCATCCAGCCCTGCGAAAAGACGCCGAATTGCCCCAGAGGAAGCAGGAAGGCTACATCCTTCGACGGCACAAACGGAGCGTAAGATGCCGGGAACGGATTAGTGGTTCCGGCATACGGGTTGGAGAAGTTGACTCCGTAGATCGTGACCTGGTCGCTGAAAGGCGCCGAATCGACGAAGGTGTTGTACTGCTCGGTCCACATGGGATTCCAGAACAGCCCGAAGCCGCCGCGCACCACAGTTCGCGGGTCGAGGCGGTAGGCGAATCCCAATCGCGGCGCGAGGACTCCCATATGCGAGTTGAAGCCGCCTTCCGGGCAGCCGGGATCTCCGGACAGCAGGTAACCTGCCGGAGCGTTGGGGAATCGCGTGGACTGTTTCCCGGGTGCGAAGCACTCCACCCGGCCTAAGTCGTCGTGGGGAGGTAGCATCGGATCCCAGCGCAGGCCAAGGTTCAGGGTCAGGTTCGAAGTTACGCGGAAGTTATCCTGCGCGAAGAATCCCCATTGGTTTTCTCGCAGTTCTTTGTATTCGCCGCCGCCTTGCCAGAACTGGTAGACGCTGCCGATCATATAGTCTGCCATGGCATTGCCGCTGATCGAGCCGTTGAACGTGAATTGCCCCATCTGGCGGAATTCGTTCTTGATGCTGTTCGACGTATGGATCACCGATCCGCCGAACTTCAGTTCGTGGCGGCCGTGGACCCAGGTCAGCGTATCCGACCACTGAAGGTTTCTCTCGTGCAGGTCATACTGCCAGCCAGGGCGCGCTGTGAAGCCGCCGGCGATGCTGATATAGACGGAAGACGGATCCGGTACGGCGATGTTCGGTACGCCTGCCTGCGAGAAGTCGAGAGGCAACGTGACCGATCCCCAATCGTTGAATTCACGGTCGGCGCGGAGGCCGAACGTGAAACTGTTCAACACGCTTGGCGAAATCATGTAGACATCGCCCAGGGACAATTGGCTGTAAGGCTGCAAGGATTTTGCGACGCCCGCACCGGTCATCGTGGCGTAGTCGTTCACATTGCCTGTAAAGGGCTGGCTGAAATGGTTGTAGAAATACTTGCCGGTCAGGCGATGCTTCCCCACCACCCAATCGACCTTGCTGGTATATTCCTGCTGATTGTTGATGGTCGGAGTTCCTTCATACCGCGAGCCGTCCGCAGTGCCGGAATCGGGCAGATACTTGAGAAAGGCAATGGCAATCGGGTTGAGCCGGGAGCCGGGAATCTGATTGCCCGGAAATGGCGTATTCGTGAGCGGGTCAATGACGGCTTTCGAGATGGCCGAGAAGTTGCCCATCCGCTCCGCGGTGGTAGGAAGAAACTGCTTGGTCAACGACGCATTGCTGCGCGTCGTAGTCCCTTGCGCGGCGAAAAAGAAGAAGAGCCTGTTCTTGATCGCCGGTCCTCCGAACGTCCCTCCAAATTGATTGCGCTTCAGGGAGTCCGTGGTGGCCGCGAAGAAGTTGCGTGCATTGAAATTGTAGTTGCGCAGAAACTCGAAGGCCGAGCCGTGCAACTGGTTGGTGCCGGATTTCGTGACGACGCTGACCACCGCGCCCGTAGCATTGGCATATTCGGCGCTGAAGTTGTTGGTCTGGATGCTGAACTCCTGGATGGCATCCGGATTCGGAAACTCGCCGCTATAGTTCTGGTAGGAGTTGACGTTGGTCGCGCCGTCGAGCATGAAGTTCACGCCCGTATTGCGGCTTCCGTTGACCACAAAGGCGTTGCCCACCACGCCCGCCGACGATCCGGTCTGGATGACGCCTGCCTGAACGGTCATGAGTTGGGTAATATCGCGGCCGTTCAACGGCAGATCGACAATTCGCTGGTGGTCGATCACGCGATTGATAGTGCCGCTTTGGGTATCCACAAGTGGCGCCACTGCGCTGACTGAAACCTCCTCCGAAACCGGGCCGACTGTGAGTTTGATATCGATCGACGCGTTGTCTCCCACGGCCAGGACGACACCGGAATGAATCACCGTCGTGAATCCTTGTTTGGCAACGACGACCCTGTAGTTGCCCGGCGGAAGCAGTGGCACTGTGTAGTATCCGTCGGTATTCGACTTGACTACCCGGATGCTGCCCGTGTTGACCTCAGCAACGGTTACTGCAGCGTCCGGCACGCGGCCGCCGCTTGCGTCGGATACGGTGCCCACGATTTGAGCGGTCTGGCCCCATCCAATCGCGGCGAGCGAAAGCATCAGAAAGAGAAGTGAAGATGCGCTCTTAGCAGTTTGACAGCAATACGTTTTCATAACGTTACCTTTCCTGTCTGACAGAAATCCTGTGGGGGTGACGCAAACGATTCGGCGCCCGCGGTTAAGATGCGAGTGAACCCAGGGTGGCGGCGTCCCAGCGCGGCTCCGAGGCTACTTCCACTCCAGGCAACCTCGAGTAGGCCGCTTTTACGGTATCTGTAGAGACCTCATGGCCTGCCGCATCCACCACCCCCGCCAGGATCGTGCGCGGCGGACCCGATAGTCCGGTCAGATCCGTGTGGCGCAGGATACCGGGCACGAAGTTAGCGAGCGGATGCGTGTAGTACTCCGTTTCCACAACATTGCGGAACGACAACAGGCCGCCGGCGGCATAGAGCGCAGCGAAGTTGTGGTCGATCGCGGCGGCGAACTGGGCGGGAACCGTCATCTCGCCCCGAGCGGCCACGACGAGCGGATGATTGGCCACCCCTTCGTGATTGCGCAGTGCTTCGAGGACTGCAAGAATGTCGGTCACTCGCTGCCCAACCAGTGGCTTGCCGAGAATCAGCGATGCCCAGGCCCAGTCTTCCTCCCGGGCGTGGCTGGCAGCGTGGTGGCCGGCGCCGCGTCCCATCTCGGGTGTAAGGTCGCCCACGCCGCGCAAGTCGGGCGCGCACACGATGTGACCTGCTTCTGCCAGCGCTTGGTACAAACCACCTTCGTGCCATCCGGTATTGCGGCCCGAGGGCTCAAGGAGTAACAGCACCGACGTGACCGTAGTGCCGGTCTTGGGACGCAACAGCCAGGCCGGGATCCGCACTGGGGAGGCGGAGGGAATTTCCAACGCCTCGATGCTACCGGTAAGGGAGGGCACCCTCTTGAGCACGTGCGCGGCCAAGCCCTGCGCTGGAGATTCGGCTGCGAGGAGCGTTTTCAGGCCGACCGGAGTCTGCGGCTTTGCGAGTGCCGAAATGGTCATCGCGAACGGAGTTGTGCTGGAGAAAGACCGCACCAGGCTGCCCGAATTGGAAACCCACAAGGTCGCATCGTCTTCGAGCTTGGTTGGGGGTTCGACTTCGATCTGCTTCGATTTCGATTCGCCCTTGAGCCATCGCGCGAACCAGTTGTACACCTGTAGGCGCGTGTCATAAGATAGAGCATGCGGCAGCGGAGTTCCGCCCCAGGCAAGCCGCTCCTCATGCCCGAGTACATCGTAGATTTTCCGTAGTTTGCGGAATTCTTCCCATCCACTCGAAATGTAGTTCGGCGAGTAAGTGCCGAAGAAATCCCGATCACTGACGCTCACAAGGAGCGGCTTTGGCGCCAACGGATAGAGAAGGTCCCAGCGGTCGAACCCGAGAGGACCTGAGCCGACGAAATCCTGCTCGGCGTCGTCCGTCGAACCCGGTGCGTCAAACTTGGCGCAGGCGAAGTTTTCCGTGATGCCGCTGCAAACCACTGCCGCGGCAACGCGATCGTCCACGGCGGAAAGGAACATCGTCGTGGTCCCTCCGCCGGATTGTCCTGCTGCGCCTATGCGCTTGGGATCCACCATGGGATGAGCAGCCAAAACATCCAGGCTCCGGATGGCATCCCAGACCTGCATGCGGGTCGCGGTCCGGCCGGTCAGCAGCATGGGGCGGCCGGCCTGCGAATGCTCACCGGTAGCTCCGAGACTCGGGCGGCCTCCCGGGGCTTTCGTGTAGTAGATCCGCTCCCCCTGGCCCATTGGGTCGAAGCCCAGCACGAGATATCCCAACCGCACCAGACCCTGGCAGCACCGCTGATAAGTAGCAGCAGCTTTGCCGTTTACGCTATGCCCCATTTGAAACAGGACACCGGGGTAGGGAGGCCGGTACGCTTTTGGGATGTAGAGATTGGCTGAGACGTAGAGATCGGGTTGGCTCTCATAGAGTAGCTTCTCTACGCGATAATGCTCCCGTTCAAAACTGCCTACCGTGCGGACCTTGAGCGGCGTCCGCTCCGGCGAGCCGCCGACGAGTTTCCAGAAGGTCTCGCGAGCCCACCGCTGGCGGCTTCGTATGGCCTCCGGCGTGGTCAGCGTGGCTAAATGCTGGTTTCGCATTTGAAACGCCCGTTCCGCCAGTCGCTCGAGAAATGCCGGCAGGCAACGGAAGTAATCCGGGTATGCGACCCCGGGGTATATGGCAGTGGTTTGCGGCGGGGCCGGTTCGGCCCGCAAGGAAGTAAGGAGTGGAAGTAGAGAACTGGTGCTCAGTAAGTCGCGGCGTGTCATAGTATCGTCTCTTAACCCCGCTGTGCGCGGTGGTAACGCCCCGTCTGGAGGAGTGGCCGGTTCCAGACCACGACAGTCGTGCCTACTGTCATCTTCTTTATGAAGCCGCCATTCGCTCCGGTGCGCTCGCAGGCACGGCCATACGAAACTCGCCTTGTAAAAGAGTTTACGGCGCAAATGCTCTGGGTGTCAATAAGCAATGTCAGATTTTTTCTGCGATCTGCGTTGGGGCCGGAGATGTGTCAGAACGTTGCCAACGTTGCCCGGCTTGGTTGATATACAGGGCGTGCCGGGCTCCGATTCTTCGTCTTCTTCCCCCATGCTACAAGCTGCTCTATTCGAGAACGCGCGCGTGCGGATCTACCGGTCGAACGACGCGCTGGGTCAGGCCGCGGCAGAACACGCGCCCTCGCCGATCCAATCCGCAATTGCGAATTTCGGACTAGAAAGGATCATGGCAGCGACCGGAACTTCGCAGCCGGAACTGGGGATTTCTTAGTATCCGGAGGCCGCTTCCGGCCCGCGCGCAGCCAGGAAAATCATACGCAGCCGATGTGATGGAGGGCTGTTGCTTCTACCGGGCTGCGGTAAATAGAATACAACATTCGGTTCAATTCGGCGACCAAGTCGCCCATTCGATCGGCGAACTTTCCGGCGAGGCTCCGAACCATGCCCTGAAGGCTCGCAATTAACTAAGGATGCAGGTAGACCCTTTCCCGAAACATCCGCCACCAGGAGTACCAAGCGGCCATCGGGGAGCGGGATCAAATCATGGTAGTCGCCCGCGACCCGCGACGCGGGCCGGCATCCAGCCGCGCAGTGCACGTCTGGCAGATGCGGCACCCGCGCCGGCAGTAGACGGGCCTGGACCTTCCGAGCCACTCGCAACTCACGATCGTAAGCCTCAACGGCAATCGCTTTCTTCCTCTCCTGCGATGTTTTCAGCGCAATAATTGCATATGCAAAGGCTACCAGCAGCAGGAAATTCCGGGCGAGGTTTGTGACTGCGACGGCAGGGTGACTTGAGAGATGCGTCACGTTGATATCGTCGATGACCCACATCAAGAGCGACAGCCCACATACCGCGCATCCAGCCCGGCGGGGTGCCGGCCCCGTTGCCGTTACTCTTGCTCGCCATGCTTCACGCCTGGCCGATGCCCCAGACCATAAAATGCAAAACCGTTCCACCGCGTGCCAGCCGCCTCTGTCACCGCCCTGCTGAGGGAGGTGTAGATCCTGCCGCAGCATTCGAAC
>JBDTAT010000917.1:0-3946 GCA_039924505.1 Bryobacteraceae bacterium | reverse complement strand
TTTCCATCGGGACGGAATGGGTCTGGGTTATCGACCCGGAGGAGCGGAAGGCGATTGTCTACTCGGCCGGCGATCCGCTCGGCACGCTGACCGAAACTCTCACCACGGAAAACCCTACGATCCAACTTCCGCTGGCAGAGATTCTGAACCCGCCAGAGTAAGTGGGACGCCTTCCCACCGCGCCACCACGGCTGCGGCTAGGCAATTCCCCAGCACGTTCACCGAGGTTCGCGCCATGTCGAGAACGGCGTCCACGCCCAACAACACCGCGATTCCCTCGACTGGCAATCCGAACGTCGCCAAAGTGCCGGCCAGAATCACCAACGCCGCGCGCGGGACGCCGGCCACGCCCTTGCTGGTCAACATCAGCGTCAGCATCATCACCAGTTGCTGGCCGAAGGAAAACGGAATGCCCGCCGCCTGCGCAACGAACACCGAGGCCAGAGAGAGATAGAGAGTTGTGCCGGTCAAATTGAAGCTGTAACCGGTGGGCAACACAAACGCGACAATATGTTTCGGCACGCCGAACTGTTCCATATTTTCGAGCGCCGAAGGCAGCGCCGCTTCGCTCGATGCCGTTGAGAACGCGATGAGAAACGGCTCGCGCGCCGCGCGCCAGAATCGCCGCACCGGAACACGCGCAACGAGCGCCGCTCCGCCGAAGACGACCGCGACAAATATCGTCTCGGTTACGTACAGGGTTACAACCAGCTTGCCCAGGCTTGCCAGAACCGCCAATCCTTTGCTGCCAACCGTTACAGCAATTGCGGCCGCGACGCCGGCCGGCGCCAGATACATCACATACTTCGTGTAGCGGAACATCACTTCGGCGAGAGATTCCGCGAACTCCACTACCGGCGCGGCCTTGGCCCCAATGGTTGCGCACGCCGCGCCGAACAGGAATGAAAAGACGACGATCTGCAGCACTTCGCCGCGCGCCATGGCGTCCGCGATGCTCACGGGGAAGGTGTGATCCAGGATCGATTTGAGGCTGGTATTGGCCTGCGGCAGCGCATTTTCCTCCGCCGATTTCTGCAGGCGCATTCCCGCGCCCGGCCGCGCCAGGTTTACTGCCCCCAGTCCGAGAAATAACGCGATGGTGGTGACGGCCTCGAAAAAT
Source organism: Bryobacteraceae bacterium (assembly GCA_039924505.1). Lineage (GTDB taxonomy): Bacteria > Acidobacteriota > Terriglobia > Bryobacterales > Bryobacteraceae > JBDTAT01. The sequence goes on along the minus strand of JBDTAT010000917.1, from coordinate 2,826 downwards.
ACCATCGCCTTCAGGCCGATGCGGCCCATCGTTTTGACGCTGCCCGTGCCGGCGATTCCATAAACCAGCGTGCCGAAAAGTAGCGGCGCGATGATGGACTTAATCAGGCGCAGAAAAATATCGCTGACCGGCGACAGACGGACGGCGAACGCCGGCGCCAACGCGCCGATGGCGATACCCGCGCCCATGCCAATGAAGATCCACGAGGCTAGCGAGAGGCGTTTCACCCCTCGCCCCATTTCAGCTTCTCGCGTAGAACGTCGAAGAACAGCAGTTTCGGCGGGCGAATCAGACTGATCGTGTGCGGAGAGCTGCGGCACACGATCCGGTCGCGCTGCCGCAGCACTTCTCCCACCTGGCCGTCGATCGTCAGATACGCTGTTGCGTCCTCGGAAAGGCAGCGGACTTCGATAATGCTGGTTGCGGGCACAATCACCGGACGGTAGGTCAGCGTGTGGGGGCACACCGGCGTCAGGCATAAGCAAGCTACATGCGGCAGGACAATCGGGCCGCCCGCCGACAGCGAGTAGGCGGTCGACCCAGTGGGTGTCGCGACGATCAATCCATCGGCGCGGAAAGTGCTGACGTAGTGGCCATCGATGTGAGTTTCCAGATCGATCATGCGCGCGATCTGCGCCTTCGCCAGCACGGCATCGTTCAACGCTTCATACATGCCGATCTTTTCGTCGCCGCGCCACAGTTCGCAGGTCAACGTGCTCCGCCGTGTGACGCGATGCTGCCCATCAAGCGCGCGCTCCAGGTCCGGGAAAATCTCTTCCACCGTGATCGCCGTCAGGAATCCCAGGCCACCCAGGTTCACGGCGAACAGCGGCGTGTCGCGGCTTCCGATGGCGCGCGCGGCTGAAAGCAGCGTCCCATCGCCGCCGAGCACGATCACCATCTCGGTTCCTTCCGGCACCTGTTCGCGCGCGAGGCCGGCGCGGCCGATGTAGGCCGCCGTTTGGTCGTCGTAACGCGCGCCGATTCCCCGCGCCTGGAGCCATTCCAGCAGCGCCGGAACGATGGCCTTCGCGCGCTCCACGTCCGGCTTCGAGATGATGCCGACGATTCTACTTTCTGGCATGCAGCAGGAACTCCCGGTTTCCTTCCGCGCCCGGCACCGGGCATTCTATCACGCCGGTTTTGAACCCCAGCGCACTCACAGCGTCTACCACTTTCGCGCACGCGGCATCGCGCAACTCCGCCTCGCGCACAATGCCGCCCTTACCGACCTGCCCGCGGCCCACTTCAAACTGCGGCTTTACCAGGATCACCATTTCCCCGCTCGCGCGCAACAGCGGCGCGACTCGCGGAAGAATCAGGGTCACCGAAATGAAGCTGACGTCGCACGCCGCCAGGTCGATCTCCTCGCCCACATCTTCGAGACTAAGATAACGCGCGTTCAGTCCCTCGCGGACAAGCACGCGTGGATCGTTGCGGAGTTGCCAGTCCAGTTGTCCGTGACCGACGTCGATGGCATGGACGCGCGCCGCGCCGTGCTGCAGTAGGCAGTCGGTGAACCCGCCGGTGGACGCGCCAATGTCCAGGCACACTTTCCCGGCCACCTCGATCGGAAAATGTTGTAGCGCGGCCTCCATCTTCAGTCCGCCGCGGCCCACGAACGGGAGGCGCTCCACCAATTCCACGCGGCTGTCGAGCGCAACGCTCTCGCCCGGCTTGCCGCGCTTTTGTCCATTTACAAGCACCGCGCCCGCCAGCACCAGCCGCTTGGCTTTCTCCCGCGTCTCGGCCAGGCCGCGCTCCACTAGTAACTGATCGATGCGCTGCTTGCTGCTGGAGGCGGATTTCATGCGCTGCGGTGAACAATCAGGTCGGCCAGTTCGCGCAGGCGATTGGCGCGGTCGTCGAATTCCTCCAACGCGATGTGGGCCTTCAGCCGCTCTTCCTCCGCCATTTCGCGCGACCGCTCCAGTCCGTAGACCGCCGGAAACGTGATCTTCTTCTGCTGCAAATCCTTGCCGGCCGTCTTGCCCAGCTTTTCGGACGGCTGGAGGACGTCAAGCACGTCGTCGACAATTTGAAACGCCAGGCCGATGTGTTCGCCGTAGAGCGACAATCCTTCGAGTTCCTCCGCGCCGGCGCCGGCGTAGATGCCGCCCACGCGAACGCTGGCGCGCAACAATGCGCCGGTCTTCGCCCGGTGAATGGATTCCAGTAAATGCGCGGCCGGGTGCTTCCCTTCGCCCTCGATATCGAGAACCTGCCCGCCGATCATGCCGCCCACGGTGCCAGAGGCGGCAGCGAGTTCCCGAATCAATGCGACCCTGCGTGACGCGCCCACCATCTCCAATTTCGACAGCACTTCGAAGGCGAGCGTCAATAGCGCATCTCCCGCCAGAATCGCCATCGCGTCGCCAAACACCTTATGGCAGGTCGGTCTGCCGCGCCGCAGGTCGTCGTTATCGAGCGCCGGCAGATCGTCGTGAATCAGCGAGTAGGTGTGGATCATCTCCAGCACCGAGGCCGCCGATTCAATCTCCACCGGAGCGTCCGAAACGGCGCGAGCCGCCGCCATCGCGAGCAGTGGACGGATGCGCTTGCCGCCGGCGAACAAGCTGTAACGCATGGCGCGATGAATCGCGGATGGCGGGGCGGATTCCGGGGGCACCCATCGCTCGAGCGCCGCATCGACCAGCTTCTGTTCTTCGGCCACATATTGGTCGAGGTTCATGATTTGCCGTCACGAGGCGATGGGAACGGCTCCGCCTGCACTCTGTCGCCCTTGCGGATCAGAATCTCGACGCGGCTCTCGGCCTCTTCAAGCTGCTTGCGGCAAGCGTCGCCGAGGTTTACGCCTTGTTCGAA
>JBDTAT010000916.1:0-4554 GCA_039924505.1 Bryobacteraceae bacterium | reverse complement strand
GGAGTCGCGTAATGCAAGCCCAGCGCCTGCGCGGCCCAACCCAGATGCGTTTCCAAGATCTGACCGACGTTCATGCGCGACGGAACGCCCAGCGGGTTGAGAACGATCTCGACCGGCGTACCGTCCGGCAGATACGGCATATCTTCTTCGGGAAGAATGCGCGCGATCACGCCCTTGTTGCCATGGCGTCCGGCCATCTTATCGCCCACCGAAAGCTTGCGCTTCATGGCGATATAGGTCTTCACCAGTTTGATCACGCCGGGAGGCAGTTCGTCGCCCTTGCGGAGCTTGGCGATCTTCTCGTCGGTGATCTTTTCGAGCACCGCGATTTGCCGCGACGTCATCTCTTCGATGTCGTCGATCTGCTCGTTCACCCGGACGTCGCGCTCTTTCAGGCGCATCCGCTTCAGGTCGCGCGAGCGAACCTTCTCGATCAGGTCGCGCGTGATAATCGTGCCTTTCGAAAGCAGCTTCTTGTTGGTCTTCTCGTCGTGCAGATCGACGGTGACTTCCTTGCCTTCGAGCAAGTTGCCGAGGCGTTTGGCGCGCTCATCCGTCAGAATCCGGATCTCGTCCTTCAGGTTGCGCTGAAGGCGATTGATCTGTTCGTCTTCGATGGCGCGGGCGCGCTCGTCTTTCTCCTGGCCCTTGCGGGAGAAGATTTTGCAATCGACCACCGTGCCTTCAATTCCAGGCGGGCAGTAGAGCGAAGCGTCTTTCACGTCGCCCGCTTTTTCGCCGAAAATCGCGCGGAGCAGCTTCTCTTCGGGCGTAAGCTGAGTCTCGCCCTTCGGCGTTACTTTGCCGACCAAAATATCGCCCGGCTTCACCGTGGCGCCGATGCGGATCACGCCGCTCTCGTCCAAGTTGCGCAGGAACGAATCGGCGATATTCGGAATATCGCGCGTGATCTCCTCCGGACCAAGCTTGGTATCGCGCGACTCGATTTCAAACTCCTCGATGTGAATCGAGGTGTAGTAATCGTCCTTCACCATCTTTTCGCTGACCAGAATGGCGTCCTCGAAATTGCAGCCGCGCCAGGGCATGAACGCCACCAACACGTTGCGGCCGAGGGCCAGCTCGCCCTGATCGGTGCAAGGGCCGTCGGCCAAAACGGTGCCTTTGACGACACGCTGACCCTGGCGCACGATGGGCTTCTGATTGATGCAGGTGTTCTGATTCGACCGCTTGAATTTGGTGAGCTGGTAAATGTCCGCGCCCACTTCCCGTGAGAGCTGGCCTTCATGCGAAGTGCCTTCCACACGAACGATGATGCGCTCGGAATCGACCGAATCGACGATGCCCGGACGCTTGCAGAGCACCACGGCACCAGAATCGCGAGCCGTTACGAACTCCATGCCGGTGCCCACGTACGGAGCGTCGGCGCGGAGCAGCGGAACCGCCTGGCGCTGCATGTTCGAACCCATCAGCGCGCGATTGGCGTCGTCGTTTTCGAGGAACGGAATCAAGCTGGCCGCAACCGAGACCAACTGTTTCGGGCTAACGTCGATGTACTCGATCTCGTCGCGGCTTTTCAAAACGAAGTTGCCCGCCTGCCGCGCGTTTGCAAGTTCGGGAACGATGTAGTTCTTGGCGTCGAGCTCCACGGTCGCCTGCGCGACGATGTACTTGTCCTCTTCCCACGCCGAAAGATATTCGCAATGCGGCTCATACTCCGCGATCTGCTTCGGTTTCGAAGCGCCGCCGAGCTCTTTGTTCGCCTTCTCCATGTCGGCGCGGCGTAGCACGTCGCCCACTTTGTAGGGCGTGTCGCCCGGGTTCAGCACCTTCACTTCATCGGTGACCGTTCCCTTTATAACTTTGCGATACGGACTTTCGATAAACCCGTACTCGTTGATCTGCGCGAAACACGAGAGCGACGAAATCAGGCCGATGTTCGGGCCTTCCGGCGTCTCGATCGGGCAGATGCGGCCATAGTGCGTCGGATGCACGTCGCGAACTTCGAACCCGGCGCGCTCGCGGGAAAGGCCGCCCGGTCCAAGGGCCGAGAGACGCCGCTTGTGCGTAATCTCGGATAGCGGGTTGGTCTGATCCATGAACTGCGAGAGTTGGCTCGATCCGAAGAATTCGCGGATCGCCGCCATCACCGGTTTGGCGTTAACCAAGTCGTGCGGCATGGCTGTCGACATTTCCTGGTATACCGACATCTTTTCCTTGATCGCGCGCTCCATGCGCACCAGGCCGATGCGGAATTGATTTTCGAGCAGCTCGCCAACCGCGCGAACGCGGCGGTTGCCCAAATGATCGATGTCGTCCACCGATCCGATGCCCTTGCGAAGCTTTAATAGATAGCGGATGGTGGCGTAGAAATCGCCCGGCTCGAGCGTGCGCTTATCGAGCGGCGTGGCATCCGCTTTATCGAACAGTTTAATGTTGAACTTCATGCGGCCTACGCGCGAGAAATCGTACTTGCGGTGGTCGAAGAACATGCCCTGGAACAACTGCGTGGCGGTATCGACGGTCGGCGGATCGCCGGGGCGCAGCTTGCGGTAGATCTCGATCAGGGAATCCTTTTCGCTCTTAACCGGGTCTTTGCGCAGAGTCGAGGAGATGACCGTGCCGACTTCGTCGCGCTCGGGGAAGAACACCTCGAAGCTTTCCATGCCGGATTCGCTCAGGCGTCCCGCGATGGTGGTCGTCAGCTCATGGTTCGCATCGACCATGACTTCGCCGGTTTCCATATCGACGACGTCAGCCGCGATGTAGGCGCCTTCCAGATCGTTTGGCGCAACTTCCACCTGCGTGATTTTCGCCTTCAGGATTTCCTTCATTAAGGAAGGCGTGATCTTTTTGCCCTGCCCGACGACGGTATCCCCGTTTTTCGCCGTGATCGCGTGCGAAAGCTTGAGACCGATCAGGCTGTCGTCGACGTTCCAGTAACACTTGCTGTCTTTGATGTTGATCTTGCTGATGCGGTAGAACGTCCGGAGAATCTGTTCGTCGGTCTTGAGACCCAGGGCGCGCAGAAAAACGGAACCATAGAATTTCCGTTTCCGGTCGATACGAACATAGAGGAGGTTCTTGATATCGTACTCGAACTCGACCCAGCTGCCGCGATACGGAATGATCTTGCCGAGAAAGTAGCCCTGCGCCGGGACGCGCTCGAAGAACACGCCGGGCGAACGGTGCAACTGCGAAACGATGACGCGCTCGGTGCCGTTGATGATGAACGTGCCGTTGTCCGTCATCAGCGGGATTTCACCAAAGAATACTTCCTGCTCCTTGATGTCCCGGACGCTCTTGACGCCCGTGTCGGGATCTTTCGAATAAACGGTAAGGCGGATCGTGACCTTCAGCGGAGCGGCATAAGTCATGCCGCGCTCCTGGCACTCGACCATGTCGTATTTCAGTTGCAGGCCGACGGGATCGCCGCACTTGTTGCAGAACGTGACGACGTTCTTATTAAAGGTGCCGCACTTATGGCAGAGGACGTCGCCCGAGTGAAACGGATCGGTCTTGATGGTCGCGCCGCACGCGGGATTGCGGCAAGTGGAACGGAGGTGGTGCAGGCCTTTGAGGTTGCCGCACTTGCACTCCCAGTTGCCGATCGAATAATCGACGAACTCGAGCTGGCTTACTCCGCGAAAATCGGAAATCGGAAAAACGGAATTGAAAACGGTCTGCAGCCCGGCGTCTTCGCGCTCGTTCGGCAAAAGGTCCATCTGCAGGAACCGCTCGTAGGACTTTTTCTGGACCTCGATCAGATTCGGAATCGGAATCGAAGTCTTGATTTTGGAAAAATCCACTCGTACGGGAGCGGCGCCATATGTCAAATTGTTCATCTGTTTAATAAACTCCTGAGGGCCACTGCACGGGGCGGGCTCAAGACCCGCCGTTTACGCAAACAAAAAAATTGACGGGCTTTGAGGAGAGAAACCCCAAAAGCCCGCCACACGGTTGAAAAGAGTGGTACAAAGAGTGTTAAAAAAGGATCGAAGGAACTGGTTGACTACCGGAAAAGCTATTTCGCGGGAGAGTGGCAGCGGAAGCCGGACGGGTACAGAAATAGCAAACGAAATTTGGCGTAGGAACTCCCCACGCGCAGTCTCGGGAAAACTGCAATTTGAGTGCCAAGTTTCCAGATTCACAGTCACCAATCCGGATTTTAATCCGGTTGAAGCCAATGCCAAGCTAAAAGCTTAGCAAATGCCGCGCCTCCCGTCAAATCGACGGGAATACGCCATTGAAAACACTAGAACTACTTGACTTCGATGGATGCGCCCGCATCGACGAACTTTTTCTTGATCGTCTCGGCTTCTTCCTTGCTGACGCCTTCCTTCACGGGCTTGGGAGCGCCGTCGACCAAATCCTTGGCTTCTTTCAAGCCGAGGCTGGTGACTTCGCGAACGGCCTTGATGACGTTGATTTTGTTCGGACCCGCCGCCGTCAGAACGACGGTGAATTCCGTTTTTTCTTCGACCGCCGGAGCGGCCGCCGCCGCGGCGCCACCGCCGCCCACCATGGGAGCGGCCGCCGCGGCCGAAACACCCAGCTTTTCTTCTAGCGTCTTGACTAGCTGCGAAGCTTCGAGCA
>JBDTAT010000915.1:0-3091 GCA_039924505.1 Bryobacteraceae bacterium | reverse complement strand
TGCGTCCCGGTAATTCCCGGAATTCGGGCCATCCTGAAAGGTGCTTCTCCCGTTCTCGAATATATACTTGCCATCCGGCGAGAAAAGCAGTCCGGAGAATTCGCAGCAGGAGCCATTCAACACGTTGGGGCGTTTGACGCCATTGTCGTAAATGGCAAATTGAATTCCGCTGAAACCCGGTTGTGGAGAAAACTCGAGCGCTACCGTGGCGGGCTTTCCGGGCATTACGGCGATCATGTCGGGCGATGGGATACTGGCGGCCGCCCCGGTGCGAAACGGGAAGTCGCCGGCGGCAGTAAAGGTGGACGGATCGATGCGGCGCACCACGTTACTGCCTTCGACGACGACATAAAGCGCGCTGGCGTCATCGGACAAGGCGAGGTCTCCCAACACCGCGTCGATCTGCAGAACCGGTCCGATTCCCCCGGTCGCAACGTCCAGCGCCACCACGGAACCCGATGGAAATTGCGGATCTCCAGATTGCAGGGGAGTGGCGATGTAAAGCCGGTTGCGGATCGCGTCGAAAGCGACGCCGGTAGGTTTCACATTGTAGCCGACCGGGCATGAGACATTGTCGACGATTGCGCCCGACGCATCCACCATCGTGATCTGGGCGAGTTGCGGAACGGCCAGATCGGCGGCCATGAGCGTCACGTTATAGCGGCCCCCGGGATCTAGCGAAGTTGGGCGAGGCGAGCCGTTCCACAGAGCGGTCAGAGTTCCGTGATAGTCCTGATTGAAGACTGAAATGCTCGCCGGACCGCCGCCGGCATAAAGAACGGCGGGATTGAGGTGTGTCGGTAAAGGCAATGGCTGCCCGTATAAGATGCGCTTGCGAACGCGATCGCCACCCGGCGCAGAAACTTCGGCATGTCGCACCACGTTAGCAGCATTCGCGCTATCGCGCCCCGCGCGGGGCGTCGGACAGATCCCGATCGGGCGCGCGGATCTCCGAAGACCCCAATTCTCATCCGCGCCGGCGCCTCACAGCGCCCAGCGCAAGAGATGTGCCGAACATGATCGACGGCGTCATCGGCCGCGGCGTCAATCTCCTCATCGGAAACATCTCCAAGCTTTTCTGCGCGCCGGTTCAGGAACGCTTCGAATTTTTGGGCGGCAGTTTGCGCGATTGCCGAAAGACAGAAAGTGCTTCCGGACCTGGGTGCCCTCTGGGCACATATCCTTTAGGGCGGCAAATCCGAAGTAAGAACCGGGTGCGATAGTGCCGCAAGCACGGGTCTGTGCGGGGGTGGCCGGCAACGGCCACCCTACCGCGGTAGTTGGACAGGTTATTTTGCGACAGGCTGCTAACCCATGCAACCTTTTTCAGTGACACCCGAAATTCAACTCAATTTCCCATTAAATCAGCTACTTGCAAAACACCCCCGGTTCGGACCACGCGCTTCGTCTGCTATTTTGAAACCAACGAAAGAAATGCGAGTGGCCACTCAGCCTTTCCAAATGGTGTTTCCGAAACCTGGTGGATAGTAGGGTCCGCCGGGCGAAGGAACAGGCATCGGTGTGTGAAAAAGAGAGAGCGAGCCGTTACAAGTAACCGGTCTCAAGCGAACGGTTCCCGAAAATCGGTGTTTTCTTGGGAGGAAAGCGCTGATCCAAGGGAATCGCAAGCCGGCCGGCATACCCGCGGTGAGCATTCTCCACACAGCCCGTAAACAAAAGCGCACAATCCGCCGGCTGCGGCGTCCGGCGAACAAGGAAATTCCAGCGCGCCGCGGCCGCGGATCGTCGTGCGGGAATTTATCAAAATTATCAGGAAGCCGAAGTGTGTCTGGTGTCGCAACGCGCGCGGGACTTTTTTTGCTACTGTGGAGTCCAATGAAGCGATTGCAGCCGGTCATTTGGATGAAGGGGACGTTTCTGAGTCCGCAGTATCTCCAAACGCAGGACCGCTTCATTGAGAGCACGCTGCAGTTCCGGACCGAGTCGCTCAGTTTCGCTCCATGGGGCTTCTCGCGCCTGCAGATCGACCAGGGGGCTCTGTCGTCGGGCTATCTGGCCATCTCCAGCGCGGCCGGCATTTTTCCCGACGGCCTGATCTTCGACGTCCCCGATTCCGACCCGCCGCCGTCTCCCAAGCCGTTGGGCGAAGCGTTCGATCCGGACCAGGAAACGCTCGATGTTTATTTGGCGATTCCGCATTTTCGCGATCGCGGCCTGAACGTCACCATCGCGCAATCGAACGCCGATACGCGCTACGTGGCGGAGGTTTCGATGCTGCGCGACGAGAATACGGGAATGGGCGAAAAGCCGGTCCAGGTGGCGCGCAAGAATTTCCGGCTGCTGCTGGAGGGTGAATCGCAGCAGCACAGCTCAACGCTGCGAATCGCGCGCGTACGGCGCACGCCGGCCGGCACGTTCCAGCTTGAGCCGCGGTTCGTGCCGCCGCTGGTGGATTTCGCGGCCAGCGATTTTCTAATGGCCATCGCCCGGCGCCTGGTCGAGATTCTGGTTTCCAAAAGCAGCCTGCTGTCCGGTAACCGCCGCCAGAAAAATCTCAGCCTGGCCGATTTCGGCGCGGCCGACATTGCGAATTTCTGGCTGCTCTACACGATCAATTCGCTGCTGCCGGTGATGCAGCACCTGTTTGAAACTCGCCATGGCCATCCGGAACGGTTGTACGCCCAGATGCTGTCGCTGGCCGGCAGTCTGACGACGTTTTCGACCACTCTGCATCCGCGCGATCTGCCCCGTTACGACCATGACGATCTGGCGGCCTGTTTCTTCGACCTCGACGAAAAGATCCGGTTTCTGCTCGAGACCGTGGTTCCCGCGAATTTCATCTCGCTGCCGCTGAAACTGGTGCAGCCGTCGATTTACGCGACTTCGCTCGCGGACGACAAGTACCTGCGCGACACGAAACTGTACCTGGCGGCGAGCGCCGAGATGAACGAAGCGGATCTGATCGGCAAAGGACCGTATCTGCTTAAGGTCTGTTCGGCGAATCATATCGAGCACCTGGTGCGGCACGCGCTGCCCGGCGTCGCGCTGACCCACGTGATCCGCCCGCCCAGCGCCATTCCGGTGAAGTTGAACTATCAGTATTTCAGCTTGAACCCGTCCGGCCCGGCAT
>JBDTAT010000914.1:0-4229 GCA_039924505.1 Bryobacteraceae bacterium | reverse complement strand
CGGCCATGACGCCAAAGATCGTGTTGGCCGTGGACGGAATGCAGTTGATCGTCGCGTACGAACCGCTCCAATTCTTGTGGAAAACGAACTGGTCCAGCCATTGGCCGATGTTGGCGTTTTGCACCCATGGGCCGAGGACGCCGGGCGCGCTGATGAACTGATAGATGGCCCAATCGGCAACCAGGAAAGCGAGAGCTACCGCGCTCTGCACCTTCCACGATTTCTTCAACACCAGAAACGCTACCAGGTAGGTTACCGAGAGCTGAGCCAGTACGTTGATGACGTCGATGACGGGCCGATGTGCCTGGACGGAACGCGCCACCAGGCCCCAGAAGATGAGCAGGCCGCAGCGCCGCAGCACGTGTCCCAGGCTCTGATTCCACGATTCGCCGTTGCGCCAGCGCTTGGCGAAAGAGACCGGCATCACAACGCCGACAATGAACATGAAGAACGGCTGGATTAAATCCCAGGCGGTCATGCCGTGCCAGACGGTGTGCTCGAACTGGCGGGCGATGGGACCGATGACAGGGTCGGCCAGAAAGTAACCGAGGCCGAAACCTTCGCCGATCATGCAGATCATGGTGAAGCCGCGGAACGCATCGATGCTATAGAGGCGATCGCCCAGCGGCGGCGCAGGTGTCCGTTCCGGCTTGTTCAGTGAAGCAGTTTCCGCCAATGCCATCTTGCATCACATTGTATGCCGCGCCGCCATGACAAGCAAGAAAGGTCTTCGACGCGGAATTCGGCGTCTATTGGGCAGCCGTCCGCGGCCTTCCCCCCGAAGCGGCCCGCAGTCGATTCCAAGGCCATGGCGCGGCGCCGCAAACTCTGATACGCTTGACGGGGTTGAAAACATCTCCCTACAATGGGGATGTAGGAATACAAGGAGGCCGAATGCTGAGGTCGATAGGCTTTCCCGAGCTCCTTGTCATACTCGCGGTCGCTGTTCTGCTTTTTGGCGGAAAGAAGATTCCCGAGGTGGCGAAGGGGTTGGGTGAAGGCATCCGCAACTTCAAGCAGTCCTTGAAGGGCGACGATAATCCCGACGATAAATCGAAGGGCAACGATACCTCCGACGATACGAAGAAGGCGTAGGCTTCCTGGACCGCCCGCGGTGTGGGCGGGTTCATTCTCGGACATCAATCAATCCAAATATAAGAACCCCGCGCCAGACAGACGCGGGGTTCTTATATTTCACCAGTGTTCACAGTTCCGGAGAGGAAGCTACTTTTTCTTCGGCGGAACGATGGCGTCTTTCACCGCCTTGGCCACGCGGAACTTCACGACCTTCTTGGCGGCGATCTTGATGGCCTCGCCGGTGGCGGGGTTGCGTCCCATGCGCGCTTTGCGATCAACCCGCACCAGACGCCCGATTCCCGGCATCACGAAGATGCCGTTCTTCTTGGTCTCGCGAACTGCCATCTCTGCGTAGGAAACCACGAACTGCTTGGCGACCTTGTTGTTCACTTCGGCGGCCAAAGCGAGTTCTTTCACCAGTTGCGTTTGCGTCATTCTTGCTGCTGCCATATTGCTCCTTTGATCTGATTCTCCCGTGGAACCTGAACCACCCTCCGGCAAGGCGGGTGACGTCCGGGCCGGGCCCAAAACATTCAAGTCCTCAATTGCTACTAAATGATAAGGGATGAGGAAAGCCGATGTAAAGAGAAATGTGCATGAAATGGCCGTTTTTCAGCCATTTTTCGGATAGCCCCGGGTGGGAGGCCAATAAAACGGGCTGTGGGAGGCCTTTCGCGCCCTCTCGCCGCGCTCAAACCCTTCCGAGCCGAGTGCTCATTGCCTTCCGAGCCGTGACCGTGAGGGTGCGGTTTCCGATCAAGCGAAATCATCCCTCGGCCAAAGCAATGCGTGCGGCGCGCTCCGCCGTACAAAGATAAAACCGTTCCGCGCCGCACTCCGTCTTGCGCGAGTTCCTCGGAACACCTACCGGCTGATGTTGACCAACTCGACCGGGTGGGCAATGCCGCCCGGCACCGCTAGATCCGGCATCGGCTTAGCGCGAAACAATCGCCGGCACGGCTTGGCCAGCAAGCGCGCCCAGCGGTTGGCGGAAGAGACACGGGCGCTATCGGTGGCGATGCCGGTGTTGGCATACATCTGCCGGTAGAGTTTGGAAACGAAGACGAACGCCAGCCTTCCCTTCAGCGACTTGACACAAGCGGAGCGCTTCCAGACTTCTCTCATGCTGTAAAACGCGTCCCAAACGCCTTGGGTCCTAATGCGGATTTCGTCGGTCGTCATGGTGGAATGCGGCGTAAACATTTTCGGCCGCTGTGCCATCGGGATCAGCCAGAACCGCGTGATGGAGATTCCAGCGATCCGGGCGGCGCTATTTTCCTGGGCCTTTTCCCATTTTTGAAAATCGATGGTGCCGGGGAACGGCGTCATCATCACGAACTGCGCGAACGTCAGTTTCGCTTGCTGGGCCAAGGCGGCGGTGGCGGCGAAGGTGTCTTCCCGATCCGTCGGCAGCCCAAAGATGAACGATCCCAGGACGTGAACTCCGTGTTCCTGAAACGTGCGCAGGCATTTCGCCAAACTGTCGCCGGAGGCGTTGAAGTTTTTATGCACCGCCTTGAGGCCCTCTGCGGTGACGGACTCGACGCCCACCAGCGCTCCCTTAATGTTGGCCTTTCGCATGGCATCCAGGAAGCTGGGATCTTCGGATGCTTCCATCGTCATCTGGGTGAAAAAGACCATGTCGGATGGAAGTTGCGCGAGGCGTTCCATCAGGTCGAATCGCTCGGCGCGAAGGCCTTTTAATTCGGCAACCTTCTCGTGATTGTTCTGGCGCTCGGCCAGCGCGACGTCGGTGAGGGTCACCGGATAGAAATTGTCGTCGGCCAGCGCGATGAACCGGTAGCCCAGGCGGCGGAGCTGGACGATCTCCTCCACCACCACGTCGGAGGCGCGTTGGCGCGGTTGCTGGCCGTCGGTGCGCCATACAGAGCAAAATGAGCAATGCTTCGGACATCCGCGCACCGTTTGAACCGAAGCCCACATGTAACGGTCGCGCGGCGCTAGATCCCAGCGGGCAGGCAGGAATTGTTCACCGGAAATGCGGCCGCCTTCGTAGATACGCGCCGGCGCTCCCTTCGCGCAGTCGTCGAGGACCTTCTCCCAAATTACATCCCCGTCGCCTTTGACGACGGCGTGGGCGCCCCCCATCTCGAGCGCTTCCTCGGGATACAACGTCGCGTGAATGCCGCCGTAGACCACGTACGCGCCACGCTCCCGCGCCTGGCGCCCAATCTGGAGCCCCCGGAACGCATTGCCGGTGTGAATGCCGATTCCGACTACGTCTCCCGCTTTAATGCCGTCGAGCTGGATGGTTTCCAAGGTCTCGTCCACGATTGCCGGCGTCCCAAAACGGCTGGGCGTGGCCGCCGCCAACACAAATAGCCAGCGGGGTGTGATCACCCCAATTCCGAACGATATGTCACTTGGATTGACTAGATGAACACGCACGCCGCACTGCCTCCTTCACGGTCAGCTACGAACAATCTCCTCCGGAAGGGCAGTTTACACACGTTCGGATGAGAAGACGTTGCTGAGTGATGATAGCAGGTGCGGGAGCTTCCTGCTGACCCGCCCGATTGTCTCCGTCACAGACTGGCGCGTCCCGAGCCACTCGCCGTGAAGGAGTGGTTGTTAAAACCGAAGGGGGACACTCATGGAGTCGTCTATTGCCGCCATCGACCGCGTCGGCTGAGCGTCCCCCTGTCTCAATCGCCGCCGCGTTTGCCGGCCTGCGTACTCACGTTCCAAATATCTGCCGGACTTCGATAGTCCCATGCTCCAGTTGCGGATGGTCCAGAGTGCGCTCGACGGCTTCTTCATAATTGGCCGCCTCGATGGTGTAATAGCCGCCCAGGACCTCCTTGGTTTCGCTGTACGGTCCGTCGGTCGTGCGCGTGCGGCCGCCTTGCGATCGCATCACGCGGCCGGGGTCTATTGTCAGACGTTTGCCGCCCAGCGAAAACGGTTTCTTCGACCAGGCCATGTACTTTTCCATCGCCTTCTGCTGCTCCTCGGGGCTGAGTTTCTCCCAGCCCGACGGGTCGCTATAAAGCAAAAGCATGAATTGTGCCATATGTTTTCTCCTTGGTTTGTTGCTTCGTACAATCTAATAACGAATGACAAGCCTCGAAATCGACATTTGGCCCCGTAAATAATTTTCCGGCTCGGAACGGAACGCCCCTTCCGGGCCG
>JBDTAT010000913.1:0-3241 GCA_039924505.1 Bryobacteraceae bacterium | reverse complement strand
AGACCTTGAGCGAGGTGATTCCGTCTCGAATCACCTTCGGCAGGTGCTCGCGCAACGCAATCTCGTCCGGATTGGTGAGGATCAGGTGGAAGCCATAGTCGATCACCGCCTTCTCCCGCGCCAGCTGGCCGTAAGCGGCTACTACCTCGGGAATGCTGTCGGTCCGATGCTGCGCCGCAAAGGACAGGATTGTCGTTGTGCCGCCGAACGCGGCCGATACCGTACCTGAATAGAAGTCATCGGCGCACATCACTCCCATCCCTGAAAGCTGCTCGATGTGACAGTGGCTGTCGATGCCACCGGGCAGCACCCACAGACCGGCGGCATCGACGTCGTGTGCGCCGGCTGGCAGGTTCGGTTCGATTTGAACAATCACGCCATCGCGCACCCCGATGTCGGCGTGAAAGGTCCGATCGGCATTGCTGATACGGCCATTCCGGATCGTGAGGTCGAAAGTGCTGTGGGTCATCGTGGGAAGCTAAAAAGTGCCCGGGTACGAGCCACCATCGAGTAGCAGGTTCTGGGCCGTGATGAAACCAGCCTGTGCGCTGCACAGAAAGGCACAGGCATCGCCGAACTCATGCGGTTGCCCGAAGCGGCCAGCCGGATTGGCGGCACGGCGCCGCGCGAGCACCTCGGTCTCCGCCTGACCGTGGTCCTGAGCCCACTGGCGCGCGGTTTCGAGCAGGCGGTCGGTCTCGAAAGGACCCGGCAGCAGGTTGTTGATCGTCACGTTGTGGGCCACGTTCTGACGCGCGATCCCGGCGACGAACCCGGTCAGCCCGGAACGCGCGCCGTTGGAGAGGCCCAGAATGTCGATCGGCGCTTTCACGGCTGCCGAGGTGATGTTCACGATGCGCCCGAAGCGTCGCGCCACCATGCCGTCCAGCGTGGTGCGGATCAGCTCGATAGGCGCGAGCATGTTGGCGTCGAGCGCGGCGATCCAGGTGTCGCGATCCCAGTCTCTGAAATGACCCGGCTTGGGGCCGCCAGCGTTGGTCACCAGGATGTCGAGTGACGGGTGGACCGCCAGCGCTGCAGCGCGCCCCGCCGCTGTGGTGATGTCGGCCACAACTGCGTGGACCTGCACGCCTGCGGTCCGCCGGATATCGCTGGCCGTCTCTTCCAGCGCTTCACGTCCGCGGGCCACCAGCGTCAGGCTGACGCCTTCCGCGGCAAGCGACACGGCACAGGCCCGACCGAGGCCCCGGCTTGATGCGCAGACCAGCGCGTGGCGGCCATCGATCCCGAGTTTCATGCCGCCCCCTGGCCAGACCTGCTGACAGCAGTCTGTTGATGCATGGAGCGAGTGGGCAAAGTCAGGCCGGATCGGGGGGCAAAGCGATGCATGGAAAATGGTCTTGCAGCCGTTGAGTTGAAGTAATTATTCCGACAGGCTTCCACGGTGTCGCGTCGAAGTTTGACCTCCGTCATTAACATTCGGTTAACTCGGTTGGGTAGAAACCCGGAAACCCTCGCGTGTCATCACCCCTTGGAGTGCGGTGACAAAACCTTGCGCCAGCTGGGACATGGGCTCGGTCCGAAGCCGCACCAGGGTGGCTTTGAGCACCGGCGCCTTGTGCACCGGACGCATCACGAATTTGCTGGAAGCCCAGCTGCGAGCTGAAAACTCATCGACCAGCGCAATGCCCGCGCCCGCTTGCACGAGCGCGCAGGCGTTTTGCGGCGAACCGGCCTCGATGGCGGCGCGCACGGTTGCCCCGCTGGCTTCGAACAATGCAACCACCATCGCGCCGAAAGGCGACTCTCGGTCGTACGCGATCAGCGGAAAAGGCAGCAGATCGGCCACGGCCAGCGTGGCCCGCCGCGCCAGCGGGTGGTTGTATGGACAGATGCACACCAGACGGCCGCTGCCCAGTTCTTCCATCTCGAGATTGGGATGGATCACCGGAAGGATCGTCATCGCCAAATCGGCCTGCCGGTTCAGCAACCGTTCGGTCAGGGGTGCGTGTCCCAGGTAATGGAAGGTCAGCTTGACCTGTGGATTGCTGTGACGGTACTCGGCCATCGCCAGCGGGATCACCGCCTGACCCACGCTCGGGCTGGCAACGAGATTCAGGATGCCTTCCTGATGTTCGCTCAGCTCGCGGGCGAGCTCGTTGACGCGCTGGACCCCCGCGTAGACCTGTTCGACCTCGTGGAACAGCTTTTTTGCCTCTGGCGTGGCGAACAGACGCCCTCGGATGCGTTCGAACAAGGGGAAGCCAACGCGCGCCTCGGTGTGCGAGAGCAGCCGGCTCACGGCTGGCTGCGAAACGAACAGCAACTGCGCCGCGCCGCGGATTGAGCCGGTGATCATGACCGCGCGGAAGACTTCGATCTGGCGGAGGTTGAACGACATGGCGGGTCAAGGAAATAACAAGGTGTTAATCATGACGCATGAATCGGCACGTGCGGAAGTACCCTCGCGCTCCTAAACTTTGCTGCCTGGGTGCCCGTCAGTCGGTTGCCTCCACGATTTACAAGGTCGCCCATGCGCCAGACGCTTTACGTCATCAATCCCAACAGCAGCGAAGCCGTCACTGCCGGCATCGACGTCGCGATGGCGGCGCTGCGCCGCCCCGACGGACCGCGCATTGAATGCGTGACGCTGGCAGACGGTCCGCCCGGCGTGCAGACCCAGCGCGACGTCGACCGCGCTGCGCTCTCGGTCTATGACTTCGCGCAGAAAAATCAAGGAAATGCCCTGGGATTCGTCACGGCCTGCTTCAGCGATCCCGGCCTGCAGATGCTGCGCGAGATGAAAGGGGTGCTGTCGCTGGGGATCAGCGAATGCGGCGCTCTGACCGCGATGACGCTTGGCCATCGCTTTGGCGTGATCGCGATCCTGCAGGGCTCTATCGCCCGCCATTGGCGTACCTGGGGCGCCATGGGCATCACCCAGCGCGTTGCTGGCGAAGTTGCAATCGGCCGCACGGTATCCGAACTCTCGGACCAGGCCGCGACATTGACTTCCATGGTCGCCGCAGGGCGCCGGCTGCGTGATGAGCACGGCGCCGATGTGCTGGTGATGGGCTGTGCCGGCATGGCTTCTTTCCGAGCGCCGCTGCAGGATGCCACAGGTCTTCCCGTGGTGGAACCGACGCAGGCCGCCGTTTCAATGGCGCTGGGACGCATCCAGTTGGGCTGGCACATCAAATGAGCAACTTGCATCCCGAACTGCTCCAAAGACTGTTCGAAGCCGTCGGTGAGGCGGGTCTCGTTCGCACCGCCGAAGCCA
>JBDTAT010000912.1:0-2637 GCA_039924505.1 Bryobacteraceae bacterium | reverse complement strand
GAGCGCGAGAATGAAATTCAAGTGTTGAGGAACAAGTAGTGTCCTGAGTTGGAAACGACGTGGCGCGGACAACTCGTGCCTCATGTCACTAGTGTAGGGTTTGCGAAATAAGCAGGCAGTTTTTGGGCGAGTGCGGATCGCAATTCTCGTGGATGCGAACGCAGCAGACCAAGGCCGCCGGGATGACGCTCTGGAGTTGCCGGACCATCCCAGGATGCGCGACGCTTCAATCTCACACGTTATAGCTCCCCGACGATACTCTCCCTCCACGCCCCGTCCAGTTCGTATGGAAGAATTCGCCCCGCGGCTTATCCACACGCTCATACGTATGCGCCCCGAAGAAATCGCGCTGCGCTTGCAGCAGATTCGCGGGTAGGCGCGCCGTCCGGTATCCGTCGTAGAACGAAAGCGCGGTTGAAAACGCCGGCGTTGGCACGCCGTAGTCAATGGCCTGCACAATCGCGCGCCGCCAGGATGCTTGATAATCGTTCAGCAACTTGCTGAAGAAATCGTCCAGCAACAAATTCGTAAGCTTCGGATTCTTCTCGTACGCCTCTTTAATTTTGCCTAGAAACCGGCTGCGGATAATGCAGCCGCCGCGCCACATCAACGCAATCCCGCCGAAGTTCAGGTTCCAACCCTGCTCCTTCGCGGCGTCGCGCAGCAGCATGTACCCTTGCGCGTACGAAATCATCTTCGAGCAGTAGAGCGCCCGCCGCACATCCTCGATGAACGCCTTTCGATCTTGTTCCGCCGGCTTCTTCGGGCCATGCAAAATCTTGGATGCGGCCTCGCGCTCACCCTTCAACGCCGAAAGGCAGCGCGCGAACACCGCCTCGCCGATCAGCGTCACCGGCATTCCCAAATCGAGCGCGCTGATCGCGGTCCACTTCCCCGTTCCCTTCTGACCGGCGGTGTCCAAAATCTTGTCCACCATGGGCGTTCCGTCTTCGTCGTTCTTCGCGAAAATCTGGCTGGTGATGTCGATCAGGAAACTGTCGAGCTCCCCTTGATTCCACTTGGCGAAAACGTCGTGCAGCGCCCCGGCATTCAGACCCAGGCCGTCCTTCAGTAGCTGATATGCCTCGCAGATCAACTGCATGTCGCCGTATTCGATGCCGTTATGCACCATCTTCACGTAATGCCCGGCGCCGTCTTCGCACACCCAATCGCAGCAAGGCGTGCCGTCCTCGACCTTGGCGGCGATCGATTGGAAAATCGCTTTTACGTGCGGCCATGCTTCCGGATTGCCTCCGGGCATGATCGACGGGCCGAACCGCGCGCCCTCTTCGCCGCCCGAAACGCCGGTGCCGATAAATAGAATCCCTTTTTCCGCGAGAGCCTTCGTGCGGCGGGTCGTATCCGGGTAATGCGAATTGCCGCCGTCGATCAGGATGTCTCCCTTTTCGAGATGCGGAATCAGGCTTTCGATCATTTTATCGACGGTGTCGCCGGCCTTTACCATGAGCATCACGCGCCGCGGCTTCTTCAAAGCGCCGATCAGTTCCTCGATCGAGCGCGCGCCCTCCACCTGCGTGCCCTTCGCTTCGTTATCGATGAAATCGTCGACCTTCGAAACGGTCCGGTTGAACACGGCCACCTTGTATCCGTGATCGTTCATGTTGAGGACTAGGTTCTGGCCCATCACGGCCAGACCGATCAATCCGATATCGCAAGTTGCGTTTTCCATAAAAATTTTCCCTTACACGGCTTCGTATTTCGCCAGGATCTCGGCCCAGAATCCCCGCGCCTGCAAGATGATTTCGATTACTTCGCGGACCGCTCCGCTGCCGCCGGGCTGCCGCGTCACGTAGTGCGCGGCATGCTTCACCTGATCGCGCGCGTTCGCCGTCGCGATCGCGAAACCCACGCGCCGCATTACGACGATGTCGGTAAGATCGTCGCCGATGTAGGCCACCTGGCTTGGGTCCAGCTTCGCATCGGCCAAAATCTCTTCGAGAATCGGAATCTTCTCGATGTGACCCTGATACACGTAAGTGAACTTCGTCTGCGCGGCGCGCTCGGCAGTAGCGGGCGATACGCGTCCGCTGATCAGCCCCGTCTTGATGCCTTTCCAGTTGCACCATTGCAGCGCGATGCCGTCCTGCGAATCGAAGCCTTTCGTCTCGGCCATTTTGCCGCTCGCGTCGGGCACATTGTACAAACGCCCGTCGGTCATCACGCCATCCACGTCCATCAGCAATAGCTTCACCTGGGAAGCCAGTTGGTTCAACAAGTCTCAGTTCTCCTCGAATAGTTTGGTGTAAAGCCGGCGCTGTCTCGCCAGTTCGTCGTCGTAAATTTTGCGGTACCGTTCGACGGGTTGAAAGACTTCGCCCATATGCGCCGGAACGTCTTGCACGCTCTTGATCAGACAAAGGCGCTCGAGCGCGAGCAGGGCGGCTCCGCGGCTGGTCGCTTCTTTTTCGAGGCACGCGATCACGGTGTGACCGAGCGCGTCGGCCATCATCTGCGTCCATGCGGACGAGTGCAGCAGCGCGCCGCCTGAAGCGATCACTTCTTTCGGAGCGCCGATCGATTCTTTCATGATGTCGTAGATGTTACGAAATCGCAGCGCCACGGATTCGAGCGACGCGCGCAAAATTTCCATCGGCCCCGTGTTCGAAGCCATCCCGG
>JBDTAT010000911.1:0-6354 GCA_039924505.1 Bryobacteraceae bacterium | reverse complement strand
TGAGGCGCGCTCCATTTGCCCGTGGATTTATCGCAGCGCGATCCGTACACCGCGGTGCCCGGCGCATACTCGCCATCGCCTCCATACCAGGCGAGATAGAGATCGCCATTCGCAAGCTCAGTCAACGAAGCGGGATGCTTATAATGTCCGGTGGGCGTCTCCGGTCCAAACAGCCGGTCGATCCGGATGCCGGGCGGCGCGGCAGAAATCAGCGGGCACAGCATCAGCAGAGCCATCACCAGGCGCATAAGCTCCATTGTGAATCATCATGACATCTATTTTTTTATTCCTGCTCGCCGGGTCGGTCGCTTTCGCCGCGGCTCCGCCGGAAAATAAACTCATCTACCGCGAGGCTGGCCGCTTCGGCGGATGGCCCGCCAATCACGGCATCTGGTCCTGGGGCGACGAAATTCTGGTGGGCTTCAGCGCCGCGTGGTTCCAGGTGCAGCCGCCGGACCGCCATCAGCAGGATCACACGAAACCGGAGGAACCGCGGTTGGCGCGCAGTCTCGATGGCGGCGAAACGTGGACCATTGAAACTCCGCGCGATTTGCTGCCGCCGGCGCAGGGCGGCCGCGTGCCACAAGACTTAACGCGGCCGATGGACTTCAAGCGTCCCGGGTTCGCCATGACCATTCGCTTTCTCGATTCCAACACCGGCCCTTCGCTGCTCTGGTACACCTACGACAAAGGCAGGAGTTGGAAAGGGCCATTCCGGTTTCCGCAGTTTTCCAACGGAGTCGCCGCGCGCACGGATTATCTGATCGACGGCAAGCGCAACGCGCTCGTGTTTCTTACCGCGGCAAAATCGAATCACAAAGAAGGACGCCCGTTCTGCGCCCGCACCACCGACGGCGGCATCACCTGGAAATTTGTGTCCTTCATTGGGCCGGAGCCGGCCGGCTTCGCCATCATGCCATCCACCGTGCGCCTTTCAAAAACGCGCCTGCTCACCACCGTCCGCGTGAAAGACGGATCGCGCAATCGCATCGATGCCTACTCTTCGAACGATAACGGCTCCGCCTGGCAACCCGCCGGAACCGTCGCCGATACCGGCGCACTGGGCGGCAATCCGCCGATGCTATTCAAGCTGCGCGATGGCCGCTTGTGCCTGACCTACGGTTATCGGACCGAGCCGTACAGCATCCGCGCGCGATTGAGCCGCGACGAAGGCAAAACGTGGGGCCAAATCATCACCATACGCGGAGGCGCCACAACCTGGGAGGTTGGTTATACGCGCAGCGCCCAGCGCGCGGACGGCAAGATTGTCACCGTCTACTACTTCAACGACGCTCCACACAACGAGCGATTCATTGCGGCTACAATTTGGGATGCCGCTCCATGAATCGAAGAACATTTTCGCAAACTCTCGCTGGGGGCGTAGCCGCACGCCGAGCGTTCGGACACTCGGCTCCATCGGGTAACGCCCGGCCGAAAAACGTTTTGTTATTGATGGCCGATCAGCACCGGCCCACGGCTCTCGGCATCAACGGCGATCGGGTCGCGCGCACGCCCAATCTCGATTCGCTCGCCAACACCGGCGCGCGCTTCGACCACGCCTATTGCTCCAGTCCGGTCTGCGTACCCTCGCGCGCGTCACTGCTCACTGGCTTGTGGGCGCACAATCACGGCGCGTACAGCAACGGGCACGCATGGCCCTTCCAGCACAAAACCATCGCCCACCACTTCGCCCGCGCCGGTTATATGACTGCGCTGATCGGCAAAATGCACTTCGTGGACGCCCAGACCCACGGCTTCGATTACCATCTCGACTTCAACGACTGGCTGCAATATCTCGGCCCGAAAGCGTCGATGTTCGCCGAGGAGATAGGCCTGCGCGCAAACAGCGGTTCCGGCCTGCCGCAGATTCCGGACTTATGGCGCGAATCCGGAGATCCATGGCCCGGCGCCATCCCGAGCGATGGCCGTCTCGGTCTCGTCGCTCTCGGCCGCATCTCGAAACTGGAGGAGCGCGATCACTTTGAAAGCTTCGTCACTCGCGAATCTATCCGCTTCCTCAAAGAACAGGCACGCGAACAGCCGTTTCTACTAATCGGTTCGTACCTGAAACCGCACGACCCGTTCATGCCCGCCGCTCGATTCTACAATATGTTCCGAGCCGGGGACATGAAGATTCCCGATACTTGGCACAAGGTAAATCTCGCCACCGTTCCCGCGGAAATTCGCGAATCCATACAGAACGAGCGGTTCGAGCCAGAACTGCTCCACGACCCGGAGAACGTCAAGCGGCAGATCGCGCTGTACTACGCGAACCTGGCGCAGATGGACGACAACATCGGCCAAATGCTCGGCGCCATTCGCGATCTGAAGCTGGAAAACGACACCGTCGTTGTCTATACTTCCGACCACGGCGAAATGCTGGGCGAGCATGGGCTGTGGCAGAAAATGGTTTTCTATGAGCCGGCTGCCGGCGTGCCGTTGATTTTCCGCGTGCCCGGAATTACCGAACCGGGTTCGCGCACGCCGACGCTAGTCAGCTTGGTTAGCGTGCTGCCTACGCTGCTCGAACTCTGCGGAATTCCCGCGCCTTCCGGTCTCGACGGCGAGAGTCTGGCGGGCGATCTACACAATTCGCACCGCACGCGCGACACCACCGTCTATTCCGAATACGCGCTCGCGAGTAAAGGCGCGAAGGCCATGATCCGTCACGGAGACTACAAGTACATCAACTACAGCCACGACGCGCCAGATGAGATGTTCAATCTGCGCGACGACCCGCGGGAGATGAATAATCTGGCTATCCAGCCGGCCTTCTCGGCGCGGGCCGATGAGTTGAAGTCGAAGCTGTTCGCCTGGCACCGGCCCGCGTAACGTAACGCTACTGGGCAGGGCGCGGACGCGGCGTTGCGTCGCCCGGTTCCATGCCCATCGCCCACTTGGTGGCTTCCAGATACATCTTCTGGATATCGGGGCGGTCCCACACCTCTTCGCGATGGCCGAACGTGGAATAAAACACACGGCCCTTGCCGTAGTTTTTCACCCACGCGACTGCGAAATCTCTGTCCGTGCGTTTCACCCGCGGATTCTTCAGGTCCAGCTTGGTTTCATCCAGGCGCATCAGCACGCGCACCTTCTCGCGCGAGAATTCTTTGCTTGGCTGATAGATTTCGTCGAAAATGGTGAACTGCGGCGGGAAGTGGCGCGTGGCCGGAAATTCGCGATCCTCCACAATCACCGGAGCCTGAAATTGTCCCCACGGATGGTTGTCGAAATAGGCGCCCACCATCTCGCCGTACTGGGGCCACTTGTAGAACGTGTCGATAGCGCTGTGCCCGCCGATGAAGCCTTTGCCGTCGTCGTGAACGAACGACAACAGATCGGCCTTTTGCGAATCGTCCATGTCCAACTCGCCCGTAGTGTAAAAGAACACCGCGTCGAAATAATCCAGATTCTTGGCGTTCTTTTCCAACTTCTTCTTGGTGATCAGCTCGGTGTCGGTGCGGATGTAGGTGTCCCACAGACCGGTGTCATGGCCGAGTTTCCACATCGTGGCTAAGCCGTTCGATACCGAATCGTGCTCGAATCCCTTCACCTCGCCGATGGCCAGCAACCGCTTTCTCTTCGGCTGTGCGTCCGCCGTGCCGAACACCGCGGCCGACAGGGCAAACACGAAGAGGTAGCGAAATAATTTCACGGCATTCTCCAATTGGCGCGTGTCACGCGCGCGCCGGCATCCCATCTATCGTACTGCAAACGTCAGTGACGTTCGGAAGAGATCTTGGGTGGCGCCGCCGTCCGAAGCCGGGCCGGAGATGGGTGCTTCCGCATTGGTTCGCAAGCGCCATCCGCCCGGCGCCGTAATGCGGATCGAAATCCGTCCTTCCGGGTCCGTCTGGCCGGCAATCACGGGTTGCGCAGGAGCGCCCGTCGTGTGCGTCGCGTCCACCGTCAGACCGGGAGCCGGTTTGCCGCGCCATACCACGCGAACCGGAAGCTCCTCCCCCGCATGCAGCGCGTACGGATCCGCATCCGGAACAATCTCCAATGCGAATCCGATAACGCGATGGAACTGGCCGCCCGCATCCTTTGAGAAGAGGATCGCCTTGGCGAATTCCTGCGTTCGCTCGTTGCCGGAAATAGAAGGGTTGGTGCGCGCCGTCAGCAGCATCTCGCCCTTCCGTGGAATGCGCGCTTGTCCCGATATTGCTTTCGGCTCCAAATGCAATCCAGTGATGTTGTATTCGGCATACTTCGTCACCAGGCTGTAATCGCGCAGCAGGTTGAGATTCAGGGCGTCCGTGCTAGACGGCACAACGTCGCCCTGGTTGAACCATACCGTAATCCTTTCACCGGGCGAGACGAAAAAGCTGCTGGGCCAGAGATAGAGATCGCGCGCCGCCGCGGGGAGCGCCAGCAGTAATAGCAACAGCGCCCAGTTCATGGTTTCCAATCCGCCGTGAAAATATTGAATTCGTACTCGCTCCTGGCGTCGTGGTCGGAGGTAAACACAATCCGCTTACCGTTCGGCGAGAATTCCGCGAATGAGGTAAATCCGCCGAACGTTGTGACCTGCTCCAGACCGGTGCCGTCGATGTTGATCAGGTACAGCTCAAACTTCCGGCTATCGCAGGCGTTCTTGTTGGACGAAAACAAAAGCTTGCGGCCGTCGGGGGTAAACGTTGGCGCAAAACTGGCGCAGCCGAAATTCGTGATTTGCTTTACATTCTTGCCGTCGGCATCGGCGGCAAAAAGTTCCATCTTCATCGGCGACGTCAGATCCTTCTTCAGCAGCTCGGAATATTCCGTGCGGCCGGCGTCGCCGGTGGGATGATGGGCGCGCCACGCCAGCTTCTTGCCATCGCGTGAAAGCACTGCGCCGCCATCATAGCCGAGCGTGCTGGTCAATTGGACCTTGTTCGAGCCATCCAGATTCATCGACCACACATCCAGGTCGCCCGATTCAAGCGACGTGTATACGATCTTTCGTCCCCGCCAGTTTATCGTAGCCTCCGCATCATACCCCGGCGAATCGCTGAGGTTGCGAAGAATCTTGCCGTCGTCAGTGGCCAGATAGATATCGTAGTCCGGATAGACTGGCCACACATAGCCCTTGCTCCGATCCGGTTTCGGCGGACACGCGGCATCGCCTTGATGCGTCGAAGCGTAGAGAATGTGAATGCCATCCGGATAAAAATATCCGCACGTCGTAACACCCTTTCCCGTCGAAACCATGTGCGGCTTGGAGCCATCGGCGTTCATTATATAGATCTGATCGCACGCGTGGCCGTCGCGCGTCGATTGAAAAATCAGACGCTCTCCTTCCGGCGACCAGTAGGCTTCGGCATTTTCGCCTCCCGAAGTGAGCTGGTGAATCGACGACAAGTGGCCGGCGGATTGCCCGGCGGCTAACGCTGCAAC
This sequence comes from Bryobacteraceae bacterium, assembly GCA_039924505.1. Taxonomy (GTDB): domain Bacteria; phylum Acidobacteriota; class Terriglobia; order Bryobacterales; family Bryobacteraceae; genus JBDTAT01. The sequence continues at coordinate 975 of JBDTAT010000911.1, read as the reverse complement.
CCCCAGCGCGAGCGCGAAATTGCGGATGGTGCGCATTTGGTCTGATTCATTGTAATATTGACCCACAGGGAGTGGGAGATGCGGCAGGGGTGTCTGCTCTTCGTGTTTGCGATGTGCGGCGTAGCCGCGCGCGCACAGGTGCGTGTTTCCGGCGAGGTCGTCAGCGACACAAACGCGCCGCTCGACCTGGCCTCCGTCACGCTCGTAAGCTCGAGCGGCGCCTCCGCAAAATTCAGTGCGTTCACCGCCCCCACCGGCGCATTCTCCATCGACCTGCCGGCCGCCGGAGAGTACGTTGTCAACGCGGAGCATGACGGTTACTTCCAACTCACCGGCCGTCACGTCACTCTCTCCGGCGGAGTGAACGAATTGCGCCTTGTGCTCACCCCACTGCGTGAGGTCGCGCAATCGGTCGATGTTGCCGCATCCAGCACCCAGATTGAACTCGATCGCGCCACGTCGCACGAGAGCATGAGCGGCAGCGATCTGCTCAATATCCCGTATCCGACCAACCAAAGCCTCCGCAATGCCATGCGTGTGTTGCCGGGCCTCGTGCAGGATAACCAGGGCAGCATTCATCTGAACGGCGGCGCGGAGAATCAGGTGCTCTACACGCTCGACGGCTTCAACGTGGCCGATCCATTGACCGGCAATTTCGACAGCCGCATTAGCGTGGAGGCAATTCAATCTATGCAGGTTCTCAGCGGCGCATTTTCCGCCGAGTATGGCAAAGGATCGGCGGGGGTCCTGGAAGTAAACACCAAACTCGGCGACGACCGGCTGCGTTACTCCGCGACCAATTTCATTCCGGGGCTTACCAGCGAGAAGGGATTGCACATCGGCAGTTGGACGCCGCGCCTGAATTTCTCCGGGCCAATCCGCAAGGGCCGCGCCTGGTTTTCCGACAGCCTGACGGCGCAATACGACGACACGGTGATTCGCGAGTTGCCGCGCGGCCAGGATTCCAGCACCAGT
>JBDTAT010000910.1:0-7086 GCA_039924505.1 Bryobacteraceae bacterium | reverse complement strand
AATAGACTGCTAATTCTGCAAGTGCTTGATAAATAGCAACTTAGCGACTTTTAAGCCTGTTCCGTGAAAAGCCGGGGAATTTTATTCAGCGCGGCCTTTGCGTTTCAGCAGTCATCGTGATAGCATTACCGGGACGCATTTTGGTGGTGCAAAACTCTTCAAGTACAAGAGGAAATCGGCCATGACAAATCGACATAGCGGTCAACTGATAGGATTCCCCGGATTGAGTCCTTTCGCGAAAATAACCTCAATCACGCTATTCCTGCTACTCGCCCCGTTTGGCGCGCACGCGCAAAGTTTTCTGGCGTCCGTTTCGGGTATCGTGAGCGATCAAAGCGGGGCTGTGGCGCCCAATGTCAAAGTGACGGTGACGGACATCGCGCGGGGCGTGCGTTTCACGACGACGACCAATCAGGATGGCGTCTACGTCATTAACGACCTGATCCCCAGTACCTACAAAGTCACGGCGGAAGCTGCTGGCTTTCAAACCTATCAGCTGAGTGAGTTTCCACTACAGGCGAAACAGGAAGCGGGCCTCAACATTAGCTTGCAGCTCGGCACGTCAACGCAAACGGTCGAGGTGTCCAGCCAAGTCCAGATGGTCGACCCATCCAACGCGACGCTCGGCGGAGTCGTGAACAACAAATCAATTGTGGATTTGCCAATAATTAACCGGAACATTCTGACGCTAATGGCGCTTGAACCGGGCGTCCAGCCTTCGACGCAAAACAACTATTCGAGCAATTTTTTCACCAGCGCCATCCGATATTCGTTCAATGGCGGCCTGGAATCGACCTCTGATTTCCAACAGGACGGCATCTCTATCCTCAACCAGAGCGATATTCCAGGGATCATGGGCCTGACCATGCTGCCGTCCGTGGATGCGGTGGATGAGATGCGCGTTCAGACCAACAGCTATTCCGCCAGTTACGGCCGCAGTGGCGGCGGAATCACGACCATGGTCACGAAGTCGGGGACGAACGCTTTTCACGGAACTGCTTTCGATTTCCTGCGCAACAACGCCCTGAACGCCAATAACTTCTTCTCCAACCGCTCCGGCGCGAAGATCGCGCCCCTGCACGAAAACCAATTCGGCGGCTCCATCGGCGGGCCGATCATCAAGAACAAGACCTTTTTCTTCGGGGTATTCGAAAGAGATATCAACAACGCGGGTGGATTTAACCTCTTCACCGTGCCCACTGCCGCGGAGCGGGCGGGAGATTTTTCCGGGGCCCTCAATGCCGCGGGCCAATTGAAAACCATTTACAACCCCTTCAGCACGACTTCAGACCCGAACAATGCGGGCCAATACTTGCGAATGCCTTTTCCGGGCAACGTGATTCCCGCCAGCCTCCTCGACCCGGTGGGAGTGAAGGCCGCGTCGTACTGGCCGACGCCGAACTTGTTTGGCCTGACGAACAATCTGGCTAAGACAGCCGTTAGCGCCAATCCGTTGGAGCAGATTACCACTAAAGTGGATCACAATTTCAGCGTCAACAAACGGGCCTTCATCCGCTATGGCTATTTGTACAACGTCGCAGGTTCCCCCAATTACTTCAACAACCTGGCGGATGAGGGCTATGGACCCATGACGGTGCGCGCGCACAACGCCGCCCTCGGGTACACCCAGACGTTAGGAGACGCCACGGTATTGGAGCTGCGCGCCGGGATTAACCGGTTTTCGGCCCTCCGTCCGAGCAACGGGTTAGGATTCCAGTTGACGAACCTAGGTTTGCCGACAAGTGTTCAAAACTATCTGTTGCAGGGCGATGTGCCGGAGTTCCCGGGCATCGCCGTGCAGGGCTACTCCACCTTGGGGAACAATAACGGCCCCTATTACGAAAGCCACGAATTAGACTACATCTTTTCGGGCACCCTTATGCGGGTCATTGGCAAGCATACCCTGACGATTGGAGCGGAGCAGAGAGATTACTTCCTGAATTTCTTCCAAACCAACCCAATGGTCATGAATTTTGGCGCCGACATGTCGCAGGGTCCGAACCCACGAACTGTGGCCGCAAACTCAGGCGATGCTGTCGCTTCCATGCTACTGGGAACCGGCGATAGCGGCAGCGCCGGCTATTACGCCCGGGCGGCCAATGGCAATCATTACTTCGCGGAGTTCGCCCAGGACGACATCAAGTGGACGCGCAAGTTGACCATGAACGTCGGTTTCAGGTTGGAAGAGGAAACCGCGACCACCGAGCGCTACAACCGGATGGCGGCGATCGATCCGAGTGTACTTAACCCGATCTCGAACCAGGTGACGAACCCCTTCACTGGACAGACGCCGTGGAATCTCTACGGCGGATACGTTTTCGCGGGCAACGGTCCGGATAGCCTCGGCAACCACGCGATCCGAGGCATCGAGATCAAGCCGAGTCCACGGATAGGAATCGCCTATTCGCTGAACGACAAGACGGTCATCCGGACTGGCTACGGGATCTTCTTCGGAGTGCCGTACGATGGCGCCACACGTGAATTCACCAGCGGGGCATTCGCCACCTCCACGCCCTGGGTGGCTACGGTGGACGGCATCCACCCGAACACTCTGATGAGCGATCCGTTCCCGGCGGGTTATTTCTATCCACCAGGCAGGTCGCAAGGCTTGCTTTCCGCGGTCGGCCAGAATCTGGTCAGCGCCAATCCTTCGACACTCAAAACGCTTTACAACCAACAGTGGAATTTTTCGATTCAACGCAGCTTGGCCACGAACACGCTGCTCCAGGTAGCCTATGTCGGAAATAAGGGAACGCACTTGGCCTGGTCCGGTGGAGGCGGCACCGCCTCAATGAATCAACTGGCGCCGCAGTATAGCGCCCTGGGAAACCAGCTCCTGACTCTCGTGAATAATCCGTTCTACGGCATTATTACGACCGGGCCGCTGGCCCAGCCGCAGGTCCAATACGGCCAACTGTTGCGTCCGTTTCCCGCATGGCAGACGGTGGGCTCGGACGGCATCGCGATCGGCAACTCCGAGTACGAAGCGCTGCAGACATCGTTCACTAAGCGGTATACCAATGGCGTCAGTCTGATCGCCGGTTACACCTGGTCCAAGCTCATGACGGATATCTCCGATGGTATCTGGAGCACTGCCGGGTCCATCCGCAGTTATTACTGTGTGCGCTGCGAGCATTCGAATGGCGCTTACGATGTCCCGCACCGCTTCACTTTGAGCGCGGTGGGCGAGTTGCCGTTTGGAAAGGGCAAGATGTTCGGTTCGAGTTGGAATCGTGTTACGGATACGATTTTGGGAGGCTGGCAGGCCAATGGGATTCTGACCCTTGCCTCGGGCGTGCCGCTCGTTTTCGGTACCGCCGCGAACACCAGTTACACGTTCGGAGGCGGCCAGCACCCGGATGTGATCGGGAATCCGGTTCTCTCCAGCGGGAAGAGCATCTATCAGTGGTTCAACACCACGGCGTTCGCTCAACCGGCCAACTTCACCTCCGGCGATCTCTCCCGCACGTATGCCGGCGACCGCGCGGACTGGACGAGAAATCTCGACTTTTCCCTGTTCAAGAACTTCAGCCTGACAGAAAGGTTTAAACTTCAGTTCCGCGCCGAAGCGTTCAACTTGACGAACACGCCGGTCTTTGGCGCCCCTGGTACGAGCATCAACGGGGCGAATTTCGGTGTGATCACCGGCCAGTCCAATCCGCCGCGCAATCTTCAGTTAGCACTGAAGGTGTTGTTCTGAACGGCAGAGTTGTCTGCTGGCAAATGTGACGAGAGGAAGGGCGCGCTCGATCAGACTTGATTTGCACGATCTTCACGGGACTCTCGGCTGAATGTTGTTTTGGCAACGCCAGTCTCGGAATCGGAGTGAGGGTTCGCTCAGAGCACGGTCGCGGTCGAATGAACCGGCAAAGGATGGCATATGCGGCGCGTAGCTCAACGCGACAAAGGCGGTAGGCGTTCAGTTAGGGCGGCGCTGGTAGCGATGATGGAGTCTGCCCAACTTCCTGATCCTCGGGCCCTATGCCGACGTGTTCACCGGAGGAATAACTGGTAGCGCGCAAGATTATCTGGGATAAGCCGATTTCACCGTTCAAGCCCGAATCCACCCTCAGGTAGGCCGCCAGCTTGCCCTCGTCCGCCACGTCGTAGATGCCGCCGATCACCGATAGCACAACGCTCCCGCTCAGCGAGCCAATTTCCTTGATGCTCGTGAGGTTCTTGTGACCCTTCAGTTGGCTGCTGCCCTTCTCGTCGATCGTCTTTTCCAATGTGGCAATCCGCCGATTGAGACGCCGGATCTTGGCCAACTCGATCCGCCTGTGATCGAATTTCATCGTCAGAACTTCATTGAGCCTATCGCGGTGGCGAACTGCCGGATTTAGGGTAACGGTCCTTCTCCAGGTACAACGCCAGGTTCCGAACGTCGTTCGGGTCTTCTCCACCGAGTGACCTGATCGCCTTAAACTCGTTCGGATCACGCCGCCACCCGCCGACCGTGCGTCACCGTCGTATCGAACAATCGCGTGTTCCCGGTCACTTCCACCGTCGCCTCGCCGCTCGCCCGCAACTTCGTCACAATGCGCGGCAGATCTTACAGCTCCCACTCGGTCAAATAATTCCGGCCGTTATCCAACCGCATGCAGCAGGTGAACTTCTTGCCATGCAGGCCGATCCCGCTGTGTCGTGTCGCTTCCATATTCCTCTTCCTATGGTCCAACTGAAAGTGAAGTAGACCGGCTTTGCGACCGTCACCATGCTCCTATCCAAGGCCCTCGTGGGCCTCGGTTGCGCTCCGGTCACAGGTCTGACCAATCTCCTTTACGATGTCAAACGCCCCAAAAACAAGCGTCCAGCCTGCGATCTGTCTACTCCGAAAGAAATTGCTCCCGCTCGGAGCCTATCCGGCCCAAGCCTAATCATTCATACCGTCTCCTTTCGACGATACGTCGTCCAATAAGCTTTTGTCCGATCACCGGTCCGCCGGGGCAAAGGAAGTGTTGCCTGGATGCGCCTCTCATTCCGGCATTTCGGACTGGCTCTGCTCGATCATATCCCCGTGCCCCAGCAACGGTAGAGGAGGAGCTATTCCTTAACACGGTATTTAGCAAGTGCGTCTTCGTCGATATCCAGCCCGAGTCCAGGGTACGGCGGCGCAAGGATCTCACCGTTTTCGAAAGTGAACATCTGCTTGCTTTTGAGAACTTTCAAACCTGGGGCCCACTGGTCTTCGGGAAGCATGGGCGGTGAAACCATCGTGACCTCCTGCCACGGCGAGCCCATCGCCAGCGACGCCTGAAACCAGCCCGCGAGCGGTAAGCCGATATACCCATGGGGGATGGCTGGGACATGAAAGGACTCGGCGAGAATCGCCACTTCGCGGCAAATGAAGATGCCTCCGGCGTGCGCCGGATCGGGCTGGACAATATCGTACGTCCGATGCAACAGGCACCGTCGATAGGGATCGATAGCGCTAAATCCCTCTCCGCCGGTAATCAGGATATCCACCATGCTGGCAAGCTTCGCCGGCGATTCGTAATCGTCGCGATGAAAAGGCTCCTCCAACCAATAGACACCAGCTTCCTGGAGCGCCCGCGCGACGCGCAGTCCGGTGTCGAAGTCCCAGACTTTTTGACCCGCCATCGTGACTGGCATCTGCGCCGTGCGGTCCACCATCAGATGAAAATCCTTGCCCACAGCCTCCAGAATCTGGCGGCAGACCGCGACGTCATCCATGGGATTCGGACGCCAGATCCGCATCTTCATCCCATTGAACCCGGCGTTCCGGATCTTGACGGCCATCGAGACCTGATCGCGCGGCGGAACCTGCGCCTGATTCGCCGGTCCCTTCCACACGCAGGTCAGATAAGCCTGAATCCGGTCGCGCGGGCCGGCCAGCAATTTGTAGACCGGTTGCTTCGCAATCTTGCCGATTGCATCCCAGACCGCGTGCTCCACGCCGCCAAACCGGGCGAGGCCATCGGCAAGCAGGGATTCGATGTTGAACAGATCCTTGCCAACCAAAATGGTTTTCACCCGAGGCAGCGCGCTCGGCCGCGGGCCGGCGAATGAGTAACCGGAGATGCCTGCGTCCGTCATCACCTTGGCAACCAGGAAGCGGTGTTGCACGCCGGCGTCGTGTTCGATTTGCGAAACGGGAATCTCCAAACGAAAGATGTCGACATCGGTGATGCGGATGGGCTTTACGTCCGCGCGCAGCGTTCGAAGAACGGCGAAAGCGCTCGCACCGAAAAGGATTTCACGCCGGGACGGCTTAGGCATGAACGCGGTACTCCGCGATGGCGTCTTCGTTGAGATCGAGGCCGAGACCGGGCAGATCGGGGAGATAAATATAGCCGTCTTCAATGCGGAACACATCCGGCGTTCGGACCAGTTTCTTCGCGGGCTCCCATTGCTCCTGGGGAAGATTAGGGCCGCCGATGATCTCCTGCCATTCGCAATTCCTCATCGCGCAGCCGGATTGGAGGTAGCCGGCGAGCGAGAGCGAGGCGGCGCCATGCTGAATGCAAGGCACGCCGAACGTATCGGCGAGAATCGAAATCTTGTTCGCCATCAGAATTCCACCGCAAATGCGCGTATCCGGCTGAAGGATATCGTAGGTCTTATTGACGAGAAATTCCAGGAACTCGAACGTGCTTTTGGCCAGTTCGCCGCCCGAGATGAGGATGTCGACTTCGGCCGCCAGGCGCGCCGGCCCATAGATATCGTGTCCATCGAAAGGCTCTTCGAGCCAGTACGCCTTGTGCTTCTCGAGACCGCGGCACACCTGAAGCGCGGTCGGATAATCCCATACCCACCCGGGCCGCACTGCCGTCCGATCCAGCATGATCTTAAAGTCCGGACCGGCCGCGGCGCGCATCATGCCGACCATATCGACATCATCCATTGGGTGCGGCCGCCAGGCGCGAACCTTGATGCCATGGAAGCCGGCTTCCTTCAGCCGCACGGCAAATTTCGCCTGCGTCTCATAGGGAATGTCCGATTCGTCCGATTCCATCGGCGGGCCTTTCGGCGCGTGGGAAGCCGTCCACGGCCAGACGGTCGTGCGATACACGCGTAACTTGTCGCGATAGCCTCCGAGTAATTGTGCCACCGGACGACCGGCGA
>JBDTAT010000909.1:0-9089 GCA_039924505.1 Bryobacteraceae bacterium | reverse complement strand
CCTCTCGCCCTGGCTGCCGAAATCCTCGACGGTCTTGACGATGCCGGTTCCGAAATACATTTGCCAGAAGCGATTGACCGCCACGCGCGCAAACAGCGGATTGCCGGGGTCTACCAGCCATTCCGCAAATCCGAGCCGGTTGTTGGGAGCGCCGGCGGGCATCGGAGACAAAACGGCGGGCACGCCCCGGTGAACTACGTCGCCGGGCTTGTCGTAGGCTCCGCGAATCAGGATGTGAGTTTCGCGCGGGGTCGGCCGCTCGGCCATTACCATTACGGTTGGGAAGGTGCGCTCGAGTTTCTCCTCCTCTTCAAGCAGCGCGGTGCGTTGGCGCCACAGATCGTGAATAGCGGCCGGCGCGGCATTGTCGAGAAAATCCCAGCGAACCTGTTCGGTCTCGATGGCGGTGCGAACGGCCGGCGATTTACGGGCGATGTCCGCGATGGACTCGGCCGTCGAGAGCGCGGAAAGTTCGTCCGTGCCGAGCACGCGGGAATAGAGGCGGACGTCGTCGATCAGACCGCGGAATCGTCGTTCCGGTCCCCACCCGGCGCCGATTCGCAACGGTTCCTTGAACCCGTGGCCGGCGTTGCGATAGGGCCGGTATAGCGTGTCGAGCAAAACTTTTACCTTCGCTTCGTGGCCGTCGACATACACGTGAATGCCTTGCCCCATTTTCGATCCGTCGTAGGTTACGGCCACGTGATACCAGCGGTTGGCGGCCAGCGTGTCTTCGGTCTCCAGGCGTATAGCGTCGTCATTCCAGTTGCTGGTGAGGCTGACATAGACTTTGCCGTGATCCACATGCACGCCGTAGCCTTTCCCCTTGGGGTTGTCCAGCATTTGTGTGACGAGGCTGCCATCGGGAGTGGCGCTTCCGTTGAGCCATAGGGAAATGGTGAACGGATCATTAACGTCGAGGTTGGGAATCGTAGAGGTGGAGAGATAATCCTTGCCATCGAACGATGCAGCACGGCCGAGGTGTCCTGGCACGATGGCGACATCGCCGCCGAGAGACTTCGACGCTTCGCTTTTGTCGTCGAAGGTGTAGGCGGCAACCAAGTCGCGCGACGGCGCCCAGAACTGCTCCGGTTCCTTTTCGACGCGATGCTCCCATGCGGTTTGCGCGTGACGAATGGCGCGGTCTTGCCGATTCAGCGAATCCTCGACACGCTGGCTGCGTTGGTGCAGGCTGTCGAGGGCGATCTGCTGCTCGCGGGTAGGAGCGGGAATCACGGGAGGAGAGTTGCCGAACTTCATGCCGCGGCCGAGCTCGGGCACATTGTCGAAATACGCGAAGACCTGGTAGAACTCCTTCTGGGTGAACGGGTCGTATTTGTGGTTGTGGCAGCGCGCACACCCGAGTGTGACGCCGAGAAAAACGGACGAGGTAGTATCGACCCGATCGACCACGTATTCGGCGGCGTACTCTTCGGGAATGATGCCGTCTTCGGTGTTGATGCGATGGTTGCGGTTGAATCCGCTGGCGATCTTCTGCGGCAGCGTGGCGTTTGGCAGCAGGTCGCCGGCGAGCTGCTCCAGCGCGAATTGGTTGTAGGGCTCGTTGCGATTGTAGGCGTCGATCACCCAATCGCGCCAGCGCCACATATCGCGGCCGGCATCGTATTGATAGCCGTTGGTGTCGGCGTAGCGGGCGGCGTCAAGCCACCGGTAGGCCATGCGCTCGCCGTAGCGGGGAGAAGCCAGCAGGCGATCGATTACTTTTTCGTATGCCTTCGGAGATTTGTCGTTGAGGAACGCGTCGATATCGGCGGGCGTTGGCGGCAAGCCGGTAAGATCGAGCGTCACGCGGCGGATCAGCGTTTCACGATTAGCGGCCGGTGACGGCGAGAGACCTTCGCGCTCCAGCTTTGCGAGGATGAACGAATCGATCGGATTGTGCGGCCATGCGGTGTTCTTTACGGCCGGCAACGGTGGACGCTTGGGAGGCAGGAAGGCCCAGTGCTTCTCCCACTTGGCGCCCTGGGCGATCCAGGTTCGAATCGTTTCAATTTCTTTCGGCGAGAGCTTCAGGCCGGAGTATGCGGGCGGCATCCGCACCGCAACGCTGGGCGCGGTAATTCGCCGGATCATTTCACTTTGCTCCGGATGGCCCTCTACGACGGCGTGTTTGCCATCCGGCATCGCGGCCTTGGCCTCATCTTCATGGTCGAGGCGGAGCGGAATTTTTTTGGCCTTGGCATCCGCGCCATGGCACAGGTAGCACTTGTCGGAGAGGATGGGACGGATGTCGTGGTTGAATTCGACATCGGTGGAGGCGCATAGCAGGGTTGCCGGAAGAAGAAGACTGGTAAGGAATATGCGGTGGGGTGTCACTGGTCTACTTTCATTTGTATCGATCCGCGCCCGGAGGAGTGCGGCGCCGGCAAGTCCCGAACCACACCACGTTGCGCATTTCAATTCTACACCCACAGCCACCCGTCCGGACGCGATACAGTGATTTAGAGACATGGGATCTATAGATATGGCAACCAACCAACAAGACAAGCAAGCCGCCTGGATAGAGTATCTGAAGACGGTGGATTCTCCGACGCTATCGAACGCGATTGAACTGTTGCAGGTTCGCTCGCGGCAGGAAGGATTTACACCGCTCGCGGTGCGATGCCTGTTCCCGCAATTCGGGCGGATGATAGGTTACGCGGTGACGGCGCAAGTGGAGACGGTCACCTCGAGCGGGCCGCACGACATTGAACGCTACATCGAGTTGTACCGCGCGGTGGAGCAATCGCCCAAGCCGGCGGTGGTGGTGTTTCAGGAGATCGGCGGATTCGGAGAGTACGCGGCGCACGCGGGCGAGGTGATGTGTACTATCTTTCAGAAGCTGGGCGCGGTAGGCTTGGTCAGCGATTGCGGGGTGCGCGATTTGCCGGAAGTGCGGGCGCTCGGCTTCCAGTATTTCGCGCGCGGTGCGGTGGTGAGCCACGCGAACTCGCGCATCGTGCGGGTAGGCCTGCCGGTGACGGTGCACGGACTCGCAGTGCATCCGGGGGATTTACTGCACGGGGATGAAAACGGACTGCTGAGCGTGCCGGCCGGACACGAGGAGGCGATTCCGAAAGCGGTGGACGATGTGCGGACGCGGGAGCGGAGGCTGCTCAATTGGGTGAAAAGCGATAACTTTTCGCTGGACCGGTTTAAAGGATTCGTGGTGGAGTAGCGCCGGTTTTCTGTGGACCGGCAACCGCTCCCTCACGGTCACGGCTCGGAAAGCACGCTCACGGGTCGGAAGGCTCGTTTCAGCGGTTGCCCGGCTAGGCTGGCGCGGCCAAGGTCAACCGGGGCGCGGAAGAGATGGTGCGCAGCACTTCGTCGGCGCGAAAAGGCTTGGCCAATAGATCGTAGGCGCCGAGATTCAGCACTTCGGCCCACAGGGCTTCATCGGCGACGGCGGAGACCACGATGAGTAGCGGTGCTGCGGCGAGTTGGGCGACCTCGCTGCGCAAAAGCCGCCAGGAACCGTCTGATAAGTACTGATCGCACAGTACCACCGTTATTTTGGTGCGGTGCAGGATGGTTCGCGCCTCGCGGCAGTCTTTCGCCTGCCAGATTTTCCATTCCGAAGCGGCTACAATCCGCTCCAGCGCGGCATTATCCTCGTCGTTTGCGAATACGGACAAAAGTCGCTGCGGCGCGGCAGAATCCTCATGCGCGGGCTGGCGACCGGGCGGTTTTCTCACGGTCCTTCCTCCTCGGCGGCAATCGGTCTAGTACTATTATAGACCGGCTCGACCGAAAATGGTTGCTTTTTTTTAATGAAAAACCGACGGGTGACAAATCCGCAGTGGCGCAGTCCTCCGGAGGCGTTGCTTTCAGTCGAAATGTCGGATAAAATCCCCTTTATGATGCAACGATTCAAAGTACTGTATCTAGTCTTGCTTTTTGTGTTCGCGGGCCAGATGATTTTTGGGCAGGGCGAACAAGCCAGTGTCACCGGTACCGTCGTGGATGCATCGAAGGCGGTTGTGACGGAAGCGCAGGTAACCATCCGCAACGTCGCCACCAACGTGACCACTCGAGCGACGACTAATTCAGCCGGCTTATACTTCATCCGCGCGCTGCCGCCCGGAACGTACGAGTTGACGGTGGAGAAGGCCGGGTTCCGGACCGCGCGCGTCGGCAACCTTCCATTGACCACCGGACTGGCGGCAACCCAGGACGTGGTGCTGCAACTGGGGACGGTGCAACAAGCCGTGGAAGTCAACGCGACCGCGGTGCAGCTTGAAGCGCAGAGTTCCGACATGAACAGCGTGGTGACGTCCCGGGCGGTGGCGGAGTTGCCGATTCTGGGACGCGATCCGCTCTCGTTTGCGGCGGTGGTTCCGGGGGTTATCCCGACGCAAGGGCAGCAATCGAATCCCGGCATCATCGGTCGGGTGACGACGGCGCAAATCAGTGGCGGACTGGCGCAGCAGAATGGCGTGCTGATCGACGGCGCCGAAAGCCGCGGCACCACGGAGTCGGGCAACGCCTACTCGGTTCCGGTGGAGGCAGTCGCGGAGTTCAAGCTGGAAACAGCCAGCTTCAATGCGCAATACGGCCGCGTGGCCGGCGGGGTCGCGATTCTATCCACGAAAACCGGCACCGATGCGCTTCACGCCGCGGTATGGGAATACTTGCGCAACAATCATCTAAACGCCAATAGCTGGCAGAACGACCGCAACGGGATTCCCATCGCGCTGTTTCAACGCAACGTCTTCGGCGCCAATATCGGCGGACCGGTGGTAATCCCGCATTTGTACAACGGCAAGGACAAGACGTTTTTCTTTTTCAACTACGAAGGCTCGCGGCAGGGCAGTCCCGATCAGGTTCTGGACACGGTGCCGACGGCGCTACAGAGGGCGGGCGATTTTTCGCAAACGTACGACCGCAACGGCCGATTGGACGTGATCTTCGATCCGCTGACGACGCAGCCCGATCCGAACAATCCAGGACATTACACGCGTTCGCCATTTCCCGGCAACGTAATTCCCATTCAACGGATCAACGGCATATCGAAGAACGTCGTGAATTTCTATCCGGCGCCGAACCGCCCGGGCCTTACCGCCCAGGGCGTGCAGAACTTCCTGGAAACGGGGAAATCGGTGACCAGCACCAACAACTTCCTGGCTCGCGTGGACCACAACTTCAGCGATTCGGAACGGATCTTCGGCCGGGTGGGGTACAGCCCGTATACGAATTACAGCACGCTCTCCAGCGTGGCGTTCGCGGAACGTTCGAGCAACTCGAATCCGGGCACGTCGGCGCTGATCGGCCTGACTTCGACGTTCACCCCGCATCTTTTGGGCGAGTTCCGCCTCAGCTACACGCGGCTGCAATTCAACACCTTTCCGCAGAGCCAGAATTTCAATCTATCGTCGTTGGGATTTGAGCCGTCGTTCACCGACGCGGTCACCTACAAACAATTTCCGGCAATCAACGTGCAAACCTATAACGCCGGATCGGGTCTGACGGTTACCGGCGCATCGCCCAACGAATTCGGCGCCTTGGGCGGCGCAACGCGCACGTTGAATCCGCAGGACAACTGGCAATTGCAATATCAATTTAACTGGGTGAAGGCGCGGCACGACATCAAGTTCGGAACGGACCTGCAGTTGATCAAGCTGAACGCGTACAACTCGCAGTATTCGGCCGGGCAATTTAACTTCGACCGCACCTACACGCAGGGTCCGGACCCGACCACGACCACATTGAACGGCGGCAACGGGCTGGCCAGCCTGCTGTTGGGCGTTCCGGTGGCCGGCACGGTGACGATTACGAACCCGCTGTTTCTCTATCAGAAATATTACGCGCTGTTTGTTCAGGACGACTACCGCATTACCGACAAGCTGACTCTCAACCTGGGCGTGCGCTGGGAATACCAGACGCCGTACGCCGAGAAGTTCGGCCAGGTCGGCTACTTCGATTTCAATGGCACCGAGCCGGCGACGGGACAAAAGGGCGTATTCAAGCAGATCGCGCCCGGCGGATATCAGGAGAATCCGCAGCGCTTCAATTTCTCGCCGCGCGTCGGCCTGGCGTGGCAGGCTCTTCCGAAGACCGTGATTCGCGCGGCGGGCGGCATCTTCTATACGACGTTCGTCGGCGTGAATGCCGCGGCGACGGATTTCGGCAACGGCGGATTCGTTTCGGACTTCCTGTACCTGGGCCCCGCCAACTCGTTACCCAACACGCCTCCGGTAGGCGGCTCCTGGAACAACCCGTTCGCCGCGGGAATCCAGGCGCCGTCGCACAATACGGATTTTGTCGGCCAGGCGGTGCGTGGCGATAATCCGAATCGCCCCAAGCCGTACTTGAGCGATTGGACGCTGAGCATCCAGCGCGAAATTACACCCACGCTGGTGGCCGAGATCGCCTATGTAGGGTCGAAGATGACGCACCTGTTCTGGAATCGGCAGAACGATGAGAACAATCCGCTGGAACTGAGCCTCGGGCCGCAGTTGAACAGCCTGCAACCCAACCCGTTCCTGGGAAAGATAACGACCGGTGCGCTAAGCGCGCCGACGCTGCCGCTAAAGCAGCTCCTGCGTCCATACCCGCAGTATCAGGATGTTTTGATCTTCCGCGATGCCTACGGGAATATGGATTACGAGAGCATGACCGCGCGCGTAACCAAGCAATACTCCAACGGCCTGATGTTCCAGTTGGCCTACACGCTTTCGAAGACGATCGCCAACACGGCGCAATCGAACACCTGGGTGGTGGGGCCGTCGAACAGTTTGTACGACCCGAATTACAATCGGGGCCTCGAAGCCAACGACGTTCCGCAGCGCCTGGTGCTCAGCTACATTTACGATCTTCCGGGCGGACCCGGAAAACGGTACTTGAATCACGGGATCGCCGGGACCGTGCTGGGCGGCTGGGAAGTGAGCGGCATTTCGGTGTTCCAGAGCGGGCGTCCGATTCTGATTACGGCGCCCGACCAGACCGGCATCTACGATTTTTCTTACACAAACGGCCGCGCGAACCGCCTGCATACCGGGGTGCTGGCCACGGGGCAGACGGACAATCACTGGTTCGACACTACGGCTTTCGTGCCGGCGGCGGCGTACACCATCCCAACGGATTCGCTGAGCCAGCCGAATTTGCGCGGACCGCGCCGCATCAATTCGGACGTGGCGCTGATCAAGAATACACGCTTCAAGGAAAAGTACAACGTGCAGTTCCGGACGGAGTTTTATAATATTTTCAACCATCCGGCGCTGAATTCTCCGGTGACGGACGTCACCAGCGCGCAGTTCGGACAGATTATTTCGAGTATCGGCGGCAGCGAACGCAATATCCAGTTCAGCCTGAAGGTGTTGTTTTAAGGCCGGGGAAGGGGGACTGCGGATGACTCGCCGGGATGCTTTCAAACTGCCGCTGCTGGCTGCGCCTACTGCGCTCAGCCGGGCCGAAACGCCGCGCGGCCCGCGGCAATATAAGTGGATGCCGAAGCTTTCCGACAATCTGCCGGATTGCCGGATACCGACGCTCAAATGGCTACGGCAGATGGGCTGCACGTATGTGATCTTCCAGGGCACCGACGAAGTGGATACCGCGAAGAAGGGCTACTGGACGAAAGAAGACGTGCTGCCGCACAAGCGGAACTGCGAGCAGATGGGGATGGTGCTGGAATCGATGATGATCCCCATCGATTTCTATCGGAAAGCCCGCTTCGGCGAAGCGGGCCGCGACCGGGAAATCGACAATGTGTGCAAGACCATCCGGGCCGTAGGCGAGGCTGGCGTCCACATGATGGAATACCGGTTCTGGCCGGATTTCTACTGGGACGCGAGCGTCGGTTACTATCACGTGCCAGGCCGCGGCGGCGCCGTCTACACGGCAAACGACCACAGCCGGGTCGCCAACGCGCCTCCGTTTCCGGAAATCGGCGTGGTGAGCGAAGACGAGATGTGGAAGCGTTGTCTTTATTTCTTGAAACCGGTAGTGGACGCGGCGGAGAAATCCGGCGTGCGGCTTTCGATGCACCCGTGCGATCCGCCGGATAAGAACATGCGCGGCGTGGCGCGGATTTTCGCTCGTCCCGATGGTTTCCGCCGTCTGATCGAAGAGATTCCGGCCAAGGCGAACGGCATCACCATCTGCCAGGGAACGTTCACGGAAATGGGCGTGGATGTGTTCGCCGAGATCCAGTATTTCGTCAGCAGAAACCGCGTGAACCTGGTTCATTTCCGGACGGTGCGGGGAACCGTGCCGAAGTACACCGAGGTCTTCATCGATGAAGGCGATATCGACATGGTGCAGGCGATGAAGGTCTGGAAGGACTCGGGCTACACCGGGCCGATGGTTTCAGACCACACGCCGCAAGTAGAAAACGACACACCCGGAGGCCACGTCGGGCGCGCGTTTTCGCTGGGCTTCATGCGCGCAGCCGTGCAGGCGGTGAACACGCTTTAGCACGAGCCGCAGCACGTGCGGCCACGGAGAGCCTCGACACCTTCCCGCGCAATGACCGGAACCATAATAAGCGCGGCCAGTGGGTCGGCCCACCACCAGCCCAACACGGCATTCAGCAAAAGCCCCGCGAGCAGGATCGCCGAAAGATACGCGCATAGCTGCGACTGTTGCGCGTCGCCGCTCAGGGCCGCGCTCCCGATCCGCGCGGCTACGCGGCGCTTGGCGCGCGCGAGCAACGGCATCACGATAAGCGACGCTATCGCGAGCATAATGCCGGGGACGCTTTCGCTTGGAGATTCGGACCGTACGAGAGAGGTAAGCGCGTCGGCCGTAACGTAGACCGCGAGGGCGACGAAGCAGATGCCTACCATGCGCAGCGACAGACGCTCGGCGCGTTCTCGCCGGGCGGGATTCACATCGGAGCGCAGCCGCCACACCAGCCCCAGCCCGGAAGTTACTTCGATAATGCTGTCAATTCCGAAGCCCATGAGCGCGACACTTCCGGCGAGCAGGCCAGAGAGGATCGCGATGAGACCCTCGAGGCTGTTGTATACGATGGTCGCGTATTCGAGACGAAGCCCGCGCTGCACGTGGCTGGCGCGATCATGCAGGGTAGCGGGGCCGATGTTAACAACCATGATCCTATCCTAGCAGCCCGTGGTAGAAGTGGC
>JBDTAT010000908.1:0-2700 GCA_039924505.1 Bryobacteraceae bacterium | reverse complement strand
GTAGAAGTCTCCGTCTTTCTCGAACACGTACGTCTGGCCCGCGCTTCCCAAACCAAATGCCCAGCCGATAGCAGCGGTGATTGTCTTCCGGCCATCGGTCACCGAATAGATGCTCCGGACGCCCTGGCGCTCAATGCGGTAAGAGTAGTTTCCTTCCCTGACCGTAAGCAGCGGATGGCTTTTCAAGATGGCGCAATCGGAAACAAGTTCCATGGCGTGCGCCATTGACGTTCCCGGCTGCGGATTCGCCTGCGCGGGGTGGCAAGCGGCGCACTGACGCACCGCGCTCGAAACGGCAGACTGCGCGCTGAGACGCGGCATCGGGAGGGTTAGCGTACACATGAAAAAAAAAGCGCAGGCTCTCAATGTACTGCGACCCCCGGTTCCTTCGCCTGCCGGGCGGCGTTGAGCTTTAAAACGATGGCGCGTTCGCGGTCGCCATCGGCCTTTTTCTTTTCGCGAAAGTAAACCGTGGCGAGCGAGACGTGCGCTTCGGTGAACTGCGGCGCCTGCTTCACCAGCGTCTCCAGATCGCGGCGGGCGTCTTCTAACTGGCCTTTCCCGAGCTTGACGGAGGCGATTTGATACCGGACCCCGAAATCTCCCGGCCGGATCTCCAGCGCATGGCCGAAAAATTTGAGCGCCGCGTCGGGATCGTCATCCTGGCGCAGCAGCACGCCCATGCGCAGATTTGCGTCGAAGTTGTTGGGATCGGACTTCAGTTCGCGCTCGAACGCTTTTTTAGCGTTTTCCTGGTCGCCGGTGGACAGCAGCGCCAGGCCGTAGTAGGCGTAAACATCCGGCAGGTTCGGATTCAATTCCACCGCCTTTTGAAAATCCGCCAGCGCGCCGGCGAAATCCTTCACCATGAATTTGGTCGTCCCCATCAGCAGACGCGCTTCGGCGGAATCTCCGTTTTTAAGAATCTTGTCGATGATTACCTGACCTTTGGCGATTTGGCCGTCGCGGACGAGCGCGGTGCCGAGCAGATAATTAAACGCTTTGTCGTCTGGATTTTCGCTCTGGAGCGACGTTAGCAGATCGATGACCTCTTTGTTTTGTCCCAGCCTCAAGTGACAGTCGGCCAGGATAGTGACAACCTGCACGTTGGCCGGCTCCTCTTTGTGAACCTTCTGCAACGTCTCGACGGCGAGCGAAAGCTGATCGGTCTTGTAGTAAGCGAGGCCTAGATTCAGCCGGACTTTTGGATCCGGCTTGACGCGGAGAGCCCGCTCATATTCTACGACGGCTTCGTGGTAGAGACCTTCTCCGGCGAGGGCAGCGCCGAGATTCGACCGGATTTCCGCAATATCGGGGTACTTATTGAGGAGGATGCGGTACACCCGGATGGCCTGGTCGAGATGGCCCGCCTGTTGGGCCGTAACGGCTTCTTTGAGGAGATCCTGCGGGGATTGCGAATCCTGAGCGAGGGCGCAGCTCGCAGCCACGAGTACTGCAACAGCGAGGTACATCAGCCGTGGCACAAATATATCATATCTATCGGCAACCGCTCCCTCGCGATCGCGGCTCGGTACCGAAGCGGTAGCAGTTGGTCAGCGAAACGATCGCGGTTCGGAATGTCGATTGATCGGTCGCGGCTCGGTAGCGAAGCGCGCGCGGCTCGTTGCGAGCCGCACGCGTCAGCAAGCGGTTGACGGCCTAGAAGTAGAATTTAACCGCCAGCTCCACGATGCGGTTGCCCTGCTTGAATGTAGTGGTGCCGAAGTTCGAGTTGGTTTGCGTGATTGGACCGCCGGGCACGGGCTGCTGGAACTGCAGCGTCAGGTTGTTGCTGTTGGGGAACGACCACAACGGGTGGTTGAGGAAGTTGTACGCCTGGATGCGGAACTGCAGTTTCTTCGATTCGCCGATCTTGAAATTCTTAAAGAGACCCAGATCGGAGTTAAAGAACGCGGGCCCGTAGGCCGCCGGCAGGAGCGTTGGACCGTTCGAGCCAATCTGCGTGGGCACCGCGAAGCAATTCCCATTGATATATTGGTGCGGCGCCAAGTTGGCGGTCGGATTACACGTGAGAGTCGGGTTGAATTGTATCGCATTCGTTCCCAGCAGCGATTGGTTACCGATGAAAATGCCCTTGGGATTCGCCGCGCTGATGGAACCTGGGATGATGGCGCTGTTCAACTGAATGTTGTAGTGGTCGCCCGTGCCGCTGTTGTAGGTGAGGTTTGAACCGCTCTCCCACGACGTTATGCCCGAGAGTTGCCATCCGTTCACAGCCCCTCTTGCGATGCGATTACCACCATGGAATGGATTCCCCATGTCGAAGGAATAGGATGCATTGAAAAGTTGCCTGCGGTCGCCCGGCTGGATACCGTAGTTTTGGCTGAGATCGAACGGATCGAGAGCGGCATTGACGATGCCCAAGGCCTTCTGGTAGGAGTAGTTCAACTGAAGGATGAACCGCCCTTTCTGGCGCGCCCACGTCACTTGCATCGCATTGTAGTTCGCATAGAGGTTGTTGGTTGCGAGGTTAATGTCGCCATACCCCAGATACGGACGGAAATTGTTGGCGTTAGCGGTGGACGGATTGACTTGGCCGAGCATTGCGCCAACCGGAACCAGGTTGACATTGCTGCCGGCGCCGCTCGTGTTTTGCAAATCGTTACTCTGATTGCCGACATAGGCAACTTCGAGCAAGCTGGACCACGGCAGACGCTGCGAAACCGTGAAGCTGTAGCT
>JBDTAT010000907.1:0-6750 GCA_039924505.1 Bryobacteraceae bacterium | reverse complement strand
AGGCCCAGGCCAATCAACGCATCGGCAATCGCGTAGGGCTGGTAGGATTGCGGAGGAAAACGGTCGTCGAGCGAAGTGCGCGGAGCGAAGTCGAGGCCGGGACCGACGATCAGCACGCGCTCGAGCTTCAGTTTCGGATCCATTGCGTGCAGCACGGAGAGCGCCGTCCACACCGCGTAGTTGGCGGCGACGCTCGTGTCGGTGCTGTGTCCCCGCGATTGGTAGTAACCCGGAGCGTGGCCGAATTCCTTGGCATGGAGGGATTGCATCGTGCGCGCATATTCGGTGCTTAGGTACGCGATGGGATCGGCGGCGGGAAGCAGTGCGTGGAGATAGCGCCTCCGCTCGTCGTTCGCGGGCGCACGCACAAAATCGCGAAAGCGCCGGAGGACAGCGGCGGGGATTTTCCTGGACGCGGAAAACTCGCGGGCACTGATAGCGGGCTCGATGGGAGCGGCGCGGGTAAACTGCCGTGACTGGAGAACGTAAAAGATCAGGTGATCGTTTTCACCGTCGCGCTCGCGGGCTTCCGTCTTCGCAACTTCTCCGTTGATGTATACGGAAAAGTTCGCCGCGCCGGCGCCCATGCGCTCCAGAAGGTGCTGCGCCGCCGGCGGAAGTTCGGTGAAAAGGACGGCCGTCAGCAGAACGATGCTTGGTCCGGAGGCCGTGCGCATTAGTCACTCGGACTTAAGCGCGGACGTAATCGAAATGTGAATACGCAGGGCGCCAATGTAGGTGTCCGCGGCGCCGTAGTAGCCGGTCAGGTTGAGGGTCTCGACGCCGTGCGATGGCGGAGGAGAAAACTCACGCACTGCGCCTTCGAGGAAGATAACATTGTGTACGTTTCCCTCGCGCTCCCATTGCAGTTGCGGCGCAAGGAAGGGATGGTCCGCCCGCGCGGCGATGCGGCGCGGATCGTGGCGGTCGAATAGCACCCAGCCGGGACGGTAGACCAAATGATCGTCGGCGCCGTTGTAGAGCAGCAGAATCCCGGCGTTGGTCAAAATCGGCGGCGGTCCTGGCTCCATTACGCGCGAGTCGAATGCGCCAGGATGGCGTGGAAGCACCGGTTGATCCGTTGCGTCCTTCCAATGCAGCAGATCCCCGGACGAGGCCAGCCCCATGTAATCCCGCGCCTTGCCATCGGCATCCGTGCGCGTCCCCAGATAATACATCCACCACTTCCCGTTGATCTTCTCGGGCAGAATGGCGCCGGACTTGGTCCACTGCGTGTTCCAGCTTCCGCGATATGCCGGCAGGATGATGCCGCGGCGCTCCCAGTGGAGCAGGTCTTTCGATGTTGCGAGGCAGAGTTGTGCGTCGCGCATATTGAATGCCGTGTAGGTGAGGTAGTAGAGGCCGCCGATTTCGACCACGCGCGGATCCTCCACGCCGCCGCCTTTTTCGTAATCCGCCTGCGGCGCGAGTACCGGCGACGGACGCGCCGTGAATTGCAGCTTGCCGGAACTGGAGGCGTAACCGATGCGCGAGGTTCCGTTGTGGTCCCGGGCGCGGAACAACAGCACCGTGTCTCCACCGACGCGAACGGCCGCGGGATTGAACACGCCGCCGCTGGTCCAGGCCTGCCCCGGTTTCATCACAGGTTGCACGGAGAGGCGTTCGGCGTCGACAGTAACGCGCGGCGGGTGGGCCGGTTGCGCGGAGCCGATCGCACAGGCAAACAAGAACGTGATCGAGCGGAACGCCGGTGCGCGCATTTCCATTACCCGGTGGCTCCCGAACTCGCGTCCGCGGCCGGTTGCAAACGGTCGAGGCGGACCCGCGCGATGCGGTTGCGGTCCATTTCGAGCACGGTGAAGCGGTGGGCGCCGTAGGTTACCGCTTCACCGGCCGTCGGAATGTAGCCGAAGCGGAACAGCAGAAAGCCGGCCAGAGTTTCAAACCCGGCCTCGCCCGGCAGGTCGATATCGTACTGCATTTCCAAATCTCGAATAGTAGTACCGCCATCTAGTTCCAGCATCGGCGCGTCCACGGGCGCCGGGTCGCGGCGGACGTCGTGTTCGTCGCCGATCTCTCCGAAAATCTGCTCCAGCGCGTCTTCCAATGTGACCAGACCGGTGATGGTGCCAAACTCGTCGACGACCATCGCCATATGGGTATGGCTCTCGCGGAATTCGTCGATCAGTTGGCTGACCGGTTTCGTTTCCGGCACCACCAGCGGCTTGCGCAGCAGGCGCCGCAAACGAAACGGACGCGGTGGCCGGCGCTTTTCAAGCGCGAGTTTCCGCTCCAGCCAGATGCGCATCAGGTCCTTGTAGTGAACGATGCCAATGATTTTTTCGCGGCCGCCTTCGTAGACCGGAACGCGCGAGTATTGCTGTTCCAGAGTGACGCGCAACACGCGATCGAGACTGGAATCTACGGGCAGCGACACAACGTCGTTGCGCGGCACCATGATCTCGCGGACGGCGAAATTTTCCAGCTCCAGGACGCGGCTGATGGTGGCTTCCTCGAAATTTTCCAGGTGGCCCTCGCGCCGGCTGGAACTGACGATGAACTTTATCTCTTCGGCTGAATGGCCGCCGCCGCGATTGCCTCCTTTGCCTCCAAGCGCGCGTGAAATTGCCGCCGCCGAACGTTCAATTACAAATACGAATGGCCCGGAAAGACGATAGAAAACGAGCAACGGAGGCGCCACTAACATGGCGAGCCGATCAGCTTTCTCGATGGCGAGATTTTTCGGCACGACCTCGCCGATCACAACGTGCGCATAGCTCATCGCCAAAAACGCCAGCCCAAAGCCTACGCCGTGGAGGATCTCCGTGCCGCGTGGACCGAGGGCCGGATGAGCGATGGCGACGAAGATCCGGTAGAGCGTATTTTCGCCGGCCCACCCGAGACCCAGGCTGGCGAGCGTGACGCCTACTTGCGTGACGGACAACAGGCGCTCCGGATTTGCAAGCAGGCTGAGCGCCGCAAGCGCGCCCGCCTGCCCTTGATCGCCCAGCGCCTTAAGCCGCGATTGACGCACCGAAACCAGCGCAACTTCCGCGGCCGCGAAAAATGCGTTCAGCGCCAGCAGCGCCAGTAGAATCAGGATGCGATAGAACATGCGAGCATGACTGGTGCGCCATTGGCCGCCAATGGGATAATCAACCGAGTGACGTCCCATCCCGCGGTCAAATACATCAATCTGAGCATAGCGGTTTTGCTGGTGGTCTTCCTGGCCGCGGCGTATCGCTATGGGTGGAGGCCGCTGCCTCGGACTTCAGGCGACCTCACCGCGCCGGTTTCCGCTAACGCAACCATTGCCCGCGACGCCCTGGGCGTGCCGCATATCACGGCTGCGAATTGGGAAGACGCCATCTTCCTGCAAGGGTTCGTCACCGCGCAGGATCGCATGTGGCAAATGGACGCCCTGCGGCGCCTGGCGGGCGGAACGTTGGCGCAAGTGGTGGGTCCATCGGCGGTTGAAAGCGATCGTGAAGCACGGCGGCTCCGCATGGACCGCATCGCGGAGGACCAAGCCGCGCGGCTTTCGCAGCCAGACCGCGCCGTCATCGCCGCATATGCGCGGGGCGTCAATTTTTATCTGACGACATACCAGGGACGCTTGCCGCTGGAGTTCACATTGCTGAACTACGACCCGCGCCCGTGGACCGTCGCCGACACGATCCTTGTCGGCCTGCAGATGTACCGCAATCTTTCGACGACTTGGAAGGACGAATTGAAAAAAATGGACATGGCCGCGAAGGGTGACGCAGCCAAGGTGAATTTTCTTTTTCCCGTGCGGAGTGGCGAAGAGTTGCAGCCCGGCTCGAACGCGTGGGCCATCGGCGGCGCGCATACGGCCAGCGGCCGGCCGATCCTGGCGAACGATCCGCATCTGGAATGGTCGAATCCGTCGACGTGGTACATGATCCAACTGAAAGCCGCGGATTTGGACGTCGCCGGCGCGACGCTGCCCGGCGCTCCCGCGGTCATCGTTGGCCACAACCAGCGCATCGCCTGGGGTGTGACCAATTTGCATTTCAACGTGCAGGATCTCTATCGCGAGAAGTTCGACCCGGCGACCGGCCGGTACGGATTTCAGAATCGGATTGAACAAGCGCGCTTGGAACGCGACGTGGTTCCGGTAAAGGGCGCGAATCCCGTGGAGCAGGCGGTTTGGGTTACGCGCCACGGTCCGATTATTGTGGCGGACGGCAACCAGTATTATGCGCTGCGCTGGACCGCCGCCGAAACGCCATTCAACTTTCCGTTTCTCGACATCGACCGCGCGCGCAACTGGAAGGAGTTCACCGCCGCTATCGGGCGATTTTCCGGACCGGCGCAGAATTTCGTTTACGCGGATGTGGACGGCAACATCGGTTATCACGCTTCGGGCGCGCTGCCGATCCGCAAAAACTACGCGGGCGATTTACCGGTGGATGGAAGCTCGGGCGAATATGAATGGGACGGATTCATTCCCTTCGACCAGTTGCCGGCGTTCTATAACCCGCCCTCCGGCATCATTGTCACGGCCAATCAAAATCCGTTTCCCGAAAATTATCCGTACCGCGTGAACGGCGCTTTTGCCTCACCATACCGGTCGGCGCAGATTCGCGACCGCCTGCAAGCGCGCAATGGCTGGAAGGCGGAAGAGATGCTTTCCATTGAAACGGATGTCTACTCCGCTTTCTCGCATTTTCTCGCGCGGCAAACGGTGGCGGCCTACGATCGCAAGAAGGCCACGAATCCAGCCCTTCAGGCGGGCGTCGCGCTGCTGCGGAACTGGAACGGCCAGATGGAGAAGGGCTTGGCCGCTCCCATGCTGGTCACGCTGATTTACCAGCACCTTCGCGAGGCCGTGGCCAATCGCGCTGCGCCCGGAATGGGCCGGCTTTACGATAGCCAGATGGCGCCGGCCGTGATCGAGCGCTTGCTGCGGGAGCGTCCCAAGGATTGGTTCCCGGATTTCGACCAGGTGCTGCTGCGCGCATTCGCGGCCGCGGTTGAAGAAGGCTCCAAGCTGCAAGGTAGCAATGTGAAAGGCTGGGATTACGGGTATTACAACCAGCTCACAATTCCGCAACCGGTGGCCGGCAGATTACCGTTGATCGGAAAATATTTCGATATCGGCCCGGCGCCGATGAGCGGCTCCAGCACAACCGTGAAGCAGACGACGCGGACTCTGGGCCCTTCGATGCGCATGATCGCCGATCTCGCCCGGTGGGATCACTCACTTGAAAACCTGACCATTGGAGAATCGGGACAGGTGTTGTCGAGCCACGCCCGCGACCAGTGGAAGGCGTACTACGCCGGCCGCAGCTTTCCGATGGAATTTGAAAAGGTGGAAGCCAAGCACGTTTTGCGGATCATGCGCCCGCAGTAGATAGGCTCTCCCCGAAACCGCCGAAACCGGTGAGGGATTGCCCGCCGTCGCAGACGTAGATGGCGCCGGTGATGAAACTGGCGGCATCGGAGCAGAGAAACAACGCGAGATCGGCGAGCTCGTCTTTGGTTCCGTACCGGCCTAGCGGTATACCGCGGACGACTTTTTCGCGGGCTGCCTCCGTCGGGGCCAAGCGGCGCATGCCTTCCGTATCGGCGGTCGGTCCCGGAGTTATGCAATTCGCGCGAACGCCTACCGGTCCCCATTCAATGGCCAGGGTCTTGGTCAACAGATCGACGCCGGCCTTGGCGGCGCATACGTGCGCCTGCATGGCGATCGGCATGAAAGCGTGGGCCGCTGAAATCGACAGGATGGAAGCGCCCGGCTTGCGCAAATGCTCATAGGCGGAGCGGCAGGTGTTGAACGTGCCGAGCAGATC
This sequence comes from Bryobacteraceae bacterium, assembly GCA_039924505.1. GTDB lineage: Bacteria > Acidobacteriota > Terriglobia > Bryobacterales > Bryobacteraceae > JBDTAT01. The sequence continues at coordinate 973 of JBDTAT010000907.1, read as the reverse complement.
GATATCGACAACCGCCTTAAAACCATTCGCGGACATGCCGGTGGCCGGCGCCACAAAATTTCCGGCCGCGCCACAAACGACGATGTCGATTTCACCAAATTGCGAGCGCGTTTTTGCGGCGGCGGCGGAGACCGCGGCGTAGTCGCGCACATCGGCTGGCGCATAGGAAGCCACGCCGCCCGCTGCCGCTATTGACGCCGCGGCGGATTGAAGCTTCTCCGCGGTGCGGCCCAGCAGCATCACGCGCGCGCCGTGTTCGGCGAAGCGTTCGGCAATCCGCAGCGCGATGCCGCTGCCTCCGCCGGTGACGAACGCTACTTTGTCCTTCAGCAGGTTGTCGCGAAAGATAGAATTCATTACCGGGACCTATTGGCCGTGGCACTTTTTGAATTTCTTGCCACTGCCGCAGGGACAGGGGTCGTTGCGCCCCGGTGCGGGCGCGGGAGCGGGAGCTTTCGCTTCCTCCGGCGCGCCGGCTTCGGGATCGTGGCCGTGAAAGACCGGTTCCATACCTTGCATCGCCAACCGCTGATCGATGGCCGTTTCGACCAACTCCGTCTCATCTTCTGTAAGTTCCTCGGCCAGTTTTTCGATCTTCCCAAACAGGCTTTTCGCGCGCCCGCGCGTGAGTTCACCCGGCGCGCACAACGCATAGTTATACAGCGCATCGGCGCGAAAATCGTCGTCGGCGAAAAGCGCTTGCAGGCGTCCTGCCTGGGCGAAAATATTCAGATGGCCGACGCCCCAGACGGCCTGCCGGCGGATCTCCGGATCGGAATCGTCCAGATGCTTGGGGAAATAATCGGCGAAGGTGCGGTCAAGCGACCGCCACATGGCGCGCAGCGCGATGACGCGCGCCTCCGGCACGCCGTAGAACTCAACGATCCGCGCCCGCACTTCCGGCTCGCGGGCCTTCGAGGCGAGGCCGACCAGCGCGCCGCCGCGCTCCGCATAGGGCGCGGCGGTGTTGGCG
>JBDTAT010000906.1:0-7808 GCA_039924505.1 Bryobacteraceae bacterium | reverse complement strand
ACGCCTCCACCCTCCCCTGACGACTCAGTTCCCAGACGGCATCGCGGAAGGGGTCCAGTCGTGGGTCATGAGGCGAACAATATCCCAGCGGTCAGCGCGAAATTAATGAGCTGCACGTGCCCGCCGGTCGCGACGTAGCCTTAACGATGGCGTCCGAAGACGTCCTGCATAGCTTTTTCGTCCCGGCGTTCCGGCTCAAGCACGATCTCGTCCCCGGCACCTTTCAGCACATGGGGTTCCGCGCCACCAAGCCGGGCCGCTATCACATCTTCTGCGCCGAATATTGCGGCACGGACCACTCCGGCATGATCGGCTGGGTCACCGTTATGACTCCGGTCGATTACGCCAACTGGATGGCGGCTAACGGTGGCAGCGGCAGCATGGTCGAACAAGGTGAAAGACTTTTTCAACAGATGGGTTGCGTTTCCTGCCATCTCTCGAACGATAGCGGACGCGGACCCACGCTCAACAACGTTTACGGCCACCCCGTCCAGCTGGAAGGCGGAAAAACCATGATCGCCGATGAATCGTACATCCGCAACGCCATCATTTACCCGAACCTCAGAGTCGTAAACGGTTACAAACGCGATATTATGCCGAATTACCAGGGTCAGATCAGCGAAGAGGGGCTAATGCAACTGCTCGTCTACGTGAAGAGTCTGTCGGAGCCTTCCAAGACCCCGGCTGCCGCGGGTAAAGCCGGCGCCCGCGCGGCCGCGCCCGCCGCTTCGCCAGCTTCCGCCCGCCCCAGTTCCCCGGCCCCACCGGCAAGGAGGCCCTTACAGCAATGAGCACAGTCTTAGAACAACCACGAGTCCAACAGCCCGTAAATTATCTCAACGCCAATTACGGATGGAAATCCTGGTTATTAACCCACGATCACAAGCGGATCGCCCTGCTCTACATGTTTTCGATCACGGCGTTCTTCTTCGTGGGCGGCTTTTTTGCGTTGATGATGCGGTTGGAGTTGTTGACGCCGCCCGGCGACTTGGTGTCCTCGGACACTTACAACAAGCTGTTCACCATGCACGGCATTATCATGGTGTTCTTCTTTCTGGTCCCGTCCATCCCAGCCGTGCTGGGCAATTTTCTGCTGCCAATTATGATTGGAGCGCGCGATCTCGCGTTCCCCCGAATTAACCTGCTGAGCTGGTACATCTATATGCTCGGCGGGGTCTTCACCATGTGGGCCGTCGTCTCCGGCGGCGTCGATACCGGCTGGACCTTCTATCCGCCGTTCAGCACCAGCTATTCGCAAACTCACGTCATCCTCGCCGCGCTCGGCATCTTCGTCTCCGGCTTCTCCTCCATTCTCACGGGCCTCAACTTCATCGTCACCGTCCATAAAATGCGCGCACCGGGGATGACGTGGATGCGCCTGCCTCTGTTCGTGTGGGGTCACTACGCCACCGCTATCATCCAGGTGCTTGGCACCCCGGTCATCGCCATCACCCTCGTGCTGCTCGGTTTTGAGCGCGTCCTGCACGCCGGCATCTTCGACCCGGCTCTGGGCGGCGATCCGGTCTTGTTCCAGCACTTGTTCTGGTTCTACTCGCATCCGGCCGTCTATATCATGATCCTGCCCGGCATGGCGGTCGTCAGCGAAGTGGTTCCCTGCTTCTCGCGCAAGCGCATTTTCGGATACGAGTTCATCGCGTTTTCGAGCCTCGCTATCGCCGTTCTCGGCTTCCTGGTTTGGGGACACCATCTGTTCGTCGCCGGGGAATCCATGTACTCCGCGATGATTTTTTCGTTCCTCAGTTTCGCCGTCGCCGTTCCCTCCAGCGTCAAGGTTTTCAATTGGACCGCGACCATGTATCAAGGGTCCATCAGCTACGAAACGCCGATGCTTTACGCCTTCGGTTTCATCGGCCTGTTTACCATCGGGGGATTGACCGGCATAGTGCTCGCCACCATGGGCCTGGACGTCCATTTGACCGACACCTACTTCGTGATTGCTCACTTCCACTACGTCATGGTCGGCGGCATGGTGATGGCCTACATGGCCGGCATTCACTTCTGGTGGCCGAAAATTTCCGGCCGCATGTATCCCGAAAACTGGGGGCGGTTCTCAGCCCTGCTGGTCTTCGTCGGTTTCAACCTGACGTTCTTCCCGCAATTCATCCTCGGCTACCTTGGCATGCCGCGCCGCTATCACGCCTATGCCCCGGAGTTCCAGGTTCTGAACGTGCTGTCTTCGGCCGGCGCATCCGTGCTCGGTGTTGGCTACGTTCTCCCCATGATTTACCTCACATGGTCGTGGTTCAGAGGTCCCATCGCGCCACCGAACCCCTGGGACGCGCGGGGCTTGGAATGGGAGAAATCGCCATCTCCGCCGCCGACCTTTAACTTTATTGAACGCCCCATCGTGACCGAAGAAGCTTATAATTACGCGAGACCCGCGGAGGTGCCAGTTGGCGGATAGTCCTGTGACCATCGAACACGGCGGAATGGGACCCGATAATTCCCTGCAGGAACAGTTCGACAATTCCGAGCAGCAGTACGAAACCTCCACGCTCGGGATGTGGGCGTTCCTGCTCACCGAAATTATGTTCTTCGGCGGCATGTTCGGCGCCTATACCGTCTACCGCTTCAAGTTTCCCGAGGCGTTCGCCTCCACCAGCCACTGGATGGACCTGCTGCTCGGAACCGTCAACACCGCCGTGCTGATCTGCAGCAGTTTCACCATGGCCATGGCTGTCCGCGCATCGCAGATGGGCAAGAAAAAGGCCCTCATCTGGTTCCTCATCTTCACTTTGATCCTGGGGGGAGTCTTCCTGTTCATCAAGGGTGTCGAGTATCACGAAAAATACGTCGAGCACCATATCCCCGGCCCCAGCTTCCAGTACGAGGAAGCCGCCTACGCCCACACCGCCCAGATTCTTTTCTTCCTGTATTTCGCCATGACCGGCTTACACGCGATTCACATGATCGTGGGCGTGGGACTGTTAACCACGCTGATTATCATGGCGGCCAAAAATCGCTTCAACGCCAATTATTTCACGCCGGTCGAGAACATCGGCCTCTATTGGCACTTCGTCGATATTGTCTGGATTTTTCTGTTCCCACTTCTCTATCTGATAGGACGCCACGCATGAACGGATCGCCCGTCTCCCATCACATCACTCCGGTTCGAACCTACGTCATTATCTTTCTGACCTTGCTGGTGCTGACCTATACCACCGCCAAGATCGGCGAAATTGAGCTGGGCGATTGGAACTTCGTCGTCGCCATCTCCATCGCCATCACCAAAGCGCTCCTGGTGATCTTGTTCTTCATGCATGCCAAGGATTCCAGCAACCTGACCAAGATGTTCATTGGCGCCGGCTTCTTCTGGATGATGATCCTCATCTTAGTCACGTTGTGCGACTACATCTCGCGCCCCTGGCAGTCCAACCCGGTCTGGATGCGGTAGCGCGCGTTTCGGCGTAGCCGGAAGCAAACGGGACTTTTCGCACGGCAGAACAACCGCTCCCTCAGGGTCGCGGCTCGGAAGTCCCATTCGGAGCCGCGCGCGGCCGGCGCCATCCGGTCAGATGTTCGGCAGAAGATCGAAATATTCGTCGTCTTCGTTCTTTCCGCCCTCGCCTTCTCCCACCTGCTTCTCGGATTCCATGAACTCGATACGCTCGATCCACTTGACCATCTTGTAGCCGAGTTGATTCTCCACCCGCAGCCGGAGCGGGGCGCCATAAACCTCGGTCAGCGGCTTGCCGTTCATTTCGGAGGCAAGCAGGCATTCCGGCTTTAGCACATTTTCAAGACGCTGGGTCTCATAGTAGAAACCGCCATAGAGCGAACCGCCGAAAGAGAAGAACGCGACGACCTTGGCTGACGGCTTTGGCCGGACAAGTTCGATCAGCGTCTTCATCGGAATCCCGCCCCACTTGGCAATGCCCGTCCAGCCCTGGATGCAGTGATGCATGGTAATGTGTTCGGTCAGGCCGAGCGCCGCGATATCGGCGAGGGAAAGCTCGATGGGGTTTTCGACCAGCCCCCCGACCTTCAGCGTGTAGTCCCGAAAGCCGTCCGCGGCGAGCTGCTTCCAGTCGCTGCGCACCGGCATTTTGCCGTTTGGCCAGAAGCGCGGCGATAGGTCCCGCTCCGTGTAGTGCTCGGCCGGCGTCAGCCGGTTCAGAGTGATGAGCTGCATCGGATAGGTGACGAACTTTTGCGCATGTTGCAGCGCCCGCGGATGCGTCCAGGAAATGTAGTGCGCCGCCACCCATGACGCCGCGACCACTCCAATGCCAGCGAAGCCCCAGATTAGCCCCCAGCGGCGGTAGTCATCGGTCCCCATCACAATGTGGTTCATATTGCGGGTGAATCCCGTCGCCACCACCAGAGTCACGTGTACGGCGATGAACGCGAGAAAACCGGCCATCGTCAGGAAATGAATGGAACGGGCAGACTGCCTTCCGCCAAAGACGCGCGCATACCAGGGAATGTGATTCACCACGGCCGGGGACATCGCGATACCGCTGGCGATGGCCAGTGGCCCGAACACAAAAACCACGGCAAAATAGGCAATCTGCTGCAGTGCGTTGTAGCCGTAGAATCCGTTAGGCTCGGGAGGCAAATGAAAAGTTGCGTAGTGAACCCAGGTGTTCCAGGCTTGCGTGACGACAAGCCATGATGCCGGCACAATCCGCCGCCACTGCTCCGTTCCGAGGAGCATGACGACGAAAAAGACGCCCGTAATAATGAACCCGTGGACGTTGATGAAATGCCACGCCCGTGCGATTCCGACGGTGTGGCGATAGCCGGGCGTGGCGGCCAGTGGCGAGATGTACCGGGCATCGTCCTTCGCCGTCCACACCCTGTCCAGCGGAACTTCGATGGGGGTGAACCGGATCCATTCGCTGCCCGGAGTGCAGTCATTGTTGAAATAGAGGCGCGGATGATCCGCTAGAATCGAGAGTCCGCTCCGGATCAGCATCATGACAAATAGAAAGTTGAGGAAATGGCAGTAGCGCACCCACAGCGGAAAGCCTTGCGGTCCTACGAAATTGTTGGGGTACACCTGCGGAACGGCTGGGATCAGTGGAAGCCCGGCGAGAGCTACTTCTATCCAGGCCGCAATCACCGGCACTAGAACCAGCACGCCGGCGGCAATCAAAATCGAGGGCCGGATCCAGATTCGGAGCCGGCGATCAGGAGGGTAATGGACTGCGGCGTGAGCGGCGTCGAAGGAAATCGTGTCGAGCCCTTAGTTCGCCGGAAGCGCCGCCGGCGGGTTCTCCATGCCAATTATATCCCCGGAAACGACGAGTTCCACGCGCCGGTTCTGCTGCCGGCCGGCGGCGGTTTCGTTGGACGCCACCGGCCCGGTTTTCCCGAATCCTTTGGCCGTCACCGAGGTGTCCGGAATTCCAGAATGCACCAAGTAGTCGCGCACCGACGCCGCGCGGTTCTCAGAGAGCCGCTGGTTGTACTCATCGCTGCCCACGCTATCGGTGTATCCTTCGACTTGCATTTGCAGCCCCGGATGTCCGGCAAGAATCCCGGCCACCCTCGCCAGCTTCTCCCGCGCGCCCGGCCGCAACGAATACTTGGCCGTATCGAATAACACGTCCGACATATTCACGATCAAGCCGCGCGCGGTATCGCGGGTTTGGAGAATCGTGTTGAACTGGGCCAGGAGTTGCGCCCGCAACTGAGCCTTCTCGGCCTCCGCTTGGGCTTTCTCCTTGGCTACGCGATCAAGCTCCGCCTGCGCCGCCGCTTGTTGCGCGTCGTTCTGCTGTTTCAAACGATCGACTTCGGCCTGCGCTGCCGCCGCCCGTGCGTCGCTCTCCTGTTTCAAACGGGCGACTTCAGTCTGCGCCGCCACCGCCCGTGCGTCGTTCTCCTGCTTCAAACGGGCGACTTCAGTCTGCGCTGCCTCGGCTTGCGCGTCACGTTCCCGCTTCAGGCGGTCCGCCTCTGCCTGCGCCGACGCGATCTGCGCGTCGTGCACCTGCGCCACGCGCTGAGCTTCGGCCGCTGCCGCGATCTTCGCCTGCTCCGCGGCTTGTGCGGTCCGCTCGGCCTCGGATTGCGCGGCCGCCCGCGCACTCTCCGCACGCGCTTCGCGGTCCTGGGCCGCTTGGCGCTCGTTCGCCAGTTGCTCGGCTTCTATCTTTTTCACCGTGATGATGCGGGCATCTTCCGCCATCTGGACGGCCTCCCGCGCCACGGTCCCAATCGGTTTCCTGCCCGCCTTCCCTTTCAAATAGCCCTCTGCGTTTTCCAAGCCAATCACGGCCTTCTGGAAGGTGTCGGCGGCATACCGGTCCGCTCCGGTCCAGCGGGCGATTTGAACGGCGTTTCGCGCTTCGTAGAGCTCCAGGGGCACCTTCGGGTTCAGGACGATGGGTCTGATCTCGGCGGGATTCACGTTCAGCGTGTACTGGCCGCGCTGTAACAGCTCATATTTCGCATCGACTTGTTCGATAGTGCCGGTCGTATCCTTCCGCACAAAATTCTCCATCACCACGACATCGCTCGGTTGCGTCACGGCGAAATATGGCTCAGCGGTGATAATCAGGCCGAAAGACTGTAGTTCGGTTGTTGCGTCCAGCTTACTCTTGCCGTCGTGCAGCAGCACTTCGCCAACGTTCGTCGCGCGGCCCTCGGGAGTAATGGCCCACATTACATACGTGAGATATTCGGGACCGAACTTGGTCGCCGGCTCGAGCTTCCGCATGTCCGCATCGATCTTGATTACTCCCTGCTTGCTCTCCACCTTGGCCTCTCCCTCGGCCTGCGGCATCAGCGCCGTTCCTCGAAAGCCGATCTTCGTGGATCCGCTGCGGTGATTGTAATTGATCGCCTTCGTGGTCCTGGCGACCACGGTAATCCGGTAGACTGGTGCCGATCCCGCGGGCCCTCTGGCCGCGTTCGCGGCGGCCTCCGATTCTCGGGCCGGGTTCGGAGCCTGCGTCGGTTGGGCCGTCAGAACTCCACATGCCAACAGGAACGCGCCAATCGTTTTCATCTTGTCACCCTCAATCTTTCTCTTCATCGCCGATCGCCCCGCTGGCCGCACAACCCTTCGCTCCTGCGACGGCTGTCGGCTGAGCGGAGGCGTCGAATTCCGGTGTCCATCGGATAATGCACGTATCGCGCCAACCGCCGCACGGGACCAATTCTGTCGATTATTTCAGGCCGTTGCCTTGAATTATGGCCGTACCCATGCACTATCGCTGGCGGAGCGTTCGGGGCCGGTTAGCAATATAGGATAGCGTCAAAATGGCAGGATATGGTCAAACTTTCCGGGTAGTTGAAATTGCGGGCTGCCAAGCATGTCTGCGACCGCGGGATTCCGCGCACATCGGGCATCCCTTATCTACACGCGTGCGGACTACCGGTAACTCGCCACGGCGCGGCGGCGGTGTGCCTCCGGCCCAAGCTGACGACGCCGCCGAACGGCCAGCAATTTGCCTGCACGCGATACGAGGTTTCACAACATGAAGCGATTTATGATTCTCGGAGGATTCCTGGCGGGTGCGGCGTTGCTTACACCGGCCGTGAGAGCAGAGGACCACAGGAACGATAGCCACCATGACAAACGCTACTACGATAAGAGCGGTAAAGACTATCACGAGTTCAACAACAACGAAGATCGTGCTTACCGTATGTATTTGAGAGAGCAGCATCGGGACTACCGGGATTTCAGCCGGGAGAACCGCCATCAGCAGGCGCAGTACTTTACATGGCGTCACGAACACCCGGATCAATCCCTCTTCAAGATTGTGATTAAATAGGCGCGCGGTTTGATGGGAGCACAACCGGAGCTCCGGCACGGCTCTGCGGAATCAGGCCGT
>JBDTAT010000905.1:0-2601 GCA_039924505.1 Bryobacteraceae bacterium | reverse complement strand
GACGTAGTTGTCGAGCGCACGGTCCTCCTCTTCATGCCATTGATCGCGCCGCTGTTGCGCCAGACGGGTGCGGTGTCCAACCATGCGCTCCACCAGATCGTGCGTCATGCTTAGGCGCGCTTCGGTCCACCGACGGTACGCTTTCAGGAACCGCCAACTCAGCGCGACGGTCAGGATCCACCAAACCAGCAATACCGGCGCGAAACGCCCGAGCACCACGCACGCAACCGCCAACTCGATCGTTGCGAGCAGGCCGGCGATGCCGCCGTTCAGCGCGAGCGTCTCCAAGGTTTCGGCTTCGAGCGCCTGTCCCAGAAAGTGCCCGATCCCTTGATGGCGCATCTCCTCCGGTTTCAACCGCAGCGCGCCCGCGAGGATTCTCTGTTTCAAAATGCCGCCGATTCCCACGGCCAGGAGCCCTTGAAACCACGTCGTAAGCAGGCGGAACGGAACCAGCGTGAACAGGAGCAGCGCCCAGGCGAGCAGCCAACCGCGATCCAGGCGGCCTTGCAGCGCGGATTGGCCCAACACCAACCAGGAGGCTATCCATAGCACGTACGCAACCGCGTGAAAAGCGGCAAGCGCGAGCGCGTTGAGAGGCGCGTTCGTCTGACGCAGCCAGCGCCATTGCGCGGCCCCCGGCGGAACGCGCAGCACCCAACAATCGTTGAAGCGCGTCGCGCCGAGTTGTTCGCGTAAGATAGCGTCCACGCTCTTTTCCCGGTGGCGCTTGGGAACTCCGGCGTCTTCCAACATTTCTTCGATTTCCAAACGACGCGGACCTTCGAGCGGTTCACGGATCGCTTCACAAATTTGGGCGATGGATAGCCGGTGAATCGAGAGATCCGGTGCCAGAACGGAAACGGTTCGGGTGCTGCCATGCAATATCGCGAGATAATCCGAGTTCGGCAGACGCAGCAGCGCGCATTCGACTCGGGACAGTTGTTGTTCCAGTTCGGCGAAAGTGGTTTCAACCGGCTCGGCTTCACAGCCCAAGCGGGTGGCGGCCCGGTCGATCCACTCGCCGATGACCGCGCGAGGCAAAGGATTGACGAGATCCGCCGAAGTCGCCGCGATTCCCGCCTTGCGGGCGAGCATGGCAATGGCATCTCCCAATCGTGAAGACGGCCACGTGGCGAATTCTAAGGGGTCCAACAGCTCCCTTGCGGTCACGGCTCGGTACCGCCGTTCACTTTACGCGCAAACAAGGGTGCTATTGAACCATGCGCGTCAGCAAGCGGAACCGCCTCTTCTTCTTCGGCAAGCGTTCCAGACCCGACCCGCACGCGCCGCCAGGATCCGCTCGACCACATTCTCCTGCGCACGTCCACTTCGGCGTCGAGCAGTTGCGAATAGCGCGAATCGCGCGATTTCGCGAGGTCTCCCGGCGCTCCGTCTTCCACCAGCCGGCCGCGCTCGACGACCAGCACGCGATCGAACGCCCGCGTCTCGTCGACATCGTGCGTGATGCACAGCAGCGTGCAGCCGCGCCAATATTCGCGGGCCCGGGCGAGCAGTTCCCGGCGGCGTTGCCGGTCCAGGCCCCGGAACGGTTCGTCCAGGATTACCAGCTTCGCGTCGGGTCGAAAGATCGCGCGGCCGAGACGCACGCGCTGACCCTGGCCGCCGGAAAGCAGCGCTCCGCCTTCGCCCAGCGGAGTCTGGAGGCCATCGGGAAGCGTTTCCAGGACGCCGCGAAGCATGGCGGCGTCGATGGCCTTCCCGACGGGCGGTGATTCGGACTCCGCGCCGTAGCAGAGGTTCTCAAACATCGACCTGTTCCAAAGCTGCACGGCGGGATCGACCCACGCCATCCGAAGCCGCAGCGACTCGATGTCAAGCGGCTCGCCATCGATCAGCACTTCACCGCACTTTGGTTGCAGCCATCCCAATAGCACGCCCACCAGACTCGACTTCCCCGCCCCCGAGGGCCCGACGATGCCGAGATGAGTGCCGGGCGCGAGATCGAAATCGATGTTTTCGAGGATCGTGTGGCCGCCCGCCTCAACCGACACGCCGTGAAACGCGATGCCTGGTTCTCTCAGCGAAACGGCTTCGTCCTTCCCAGCGGGCACCGGTTCGCGCTCCGGTGCGCCGAGCGGCTCGATCAATCGCAGCGTCAGATTTCGGTAATACGGATACTGCCGCGCGAGTACGCCGATTTCCTGCCCGAGCGTGGGCAAGCTCATCGCCCAGTACGCCATAAGCAGCACGCGACCGACGTCGCCGCCGCTAGATAGGTGTCCAAGAAGAAGCCACGCGGCCAATCCGAACATCGTTACGGTCTGCACGGCTTCGACGGCGATCACCGTCGTTTGCAGCCCAAATGCGGCGCGAGCCCATTCCGTCAACAGGTCTTCATGCTGCCGCCGGACGCTACGCGCGGCTCCATGCGCGCGGATCGCGACCAAACCGAGCAACGCATCCAAATAGAATCGCGTCAACGCGGCGGCATGGCTCCGGACCCGCAGATCGCGCTCGGCGAGCACCGGCTGAGAGGTCAGGGGTGGCAGCAGGGCGGCGGCGACGGCCAGCAACACGATAGGCAGAGCCCGAGGATCGAGCCACGCGATGGCCCCCGCCGTGGCGCATAATTCGAAA
>JBDTAT010000904.1:0-2865 GCA_039924505.1 Bryobacteraceae bacterium | reverse complement strand
CCTTGGGAAGCGTGAGAGCGTCCGGCACTACCTTGGAGCGGATTTCGACATTGACATTGGTCCCGGGCAGCAGGTCATTGCCGGGATTGCCGATGATGCAGCCGACCTCGCCGACCTGGCGGGTGCCGAGAGCGACGATTTGGGTGGGCAGCTTTTCCACCGTGCCGCTCCATTGGCGGCCGGGCAGTGCGTCCCAAGTGATGACGACGGGCATGCCCTTTTCCACGCGTCCGAGTTCCGGCTCATCGACGTAGATGGTGACGCGGACATTAGCCAGTTGGCCGATGTTGGCGATCAGGTCGCCCGGGTTCAGATAGGCGCCCGGTTTCAGATCGAATTGATAGATGACGCCCGGGATGGGGGCGCGGACGGTGCTGAGAGCGAGGTTGCGTTGGGCCAGCGCCGCGTCGGCCTGGGCGGCGGAAAGTTTCGCCTGTGCGATGGTTTTGTCGGTGGGGGCGACGAGCGCGGCGCGGCGTTCGTCGAATCCACGAATCTGGGCTTGCGCGCGATCCATCCGCTCCTTTGCGGTGCGAACTTCGAGGGGCGTGGCGGCCTGTTCCGCGGCTAGGCGCTGGAGCGATTCGTAGTCCTTGCGGGCGGCTTCCAGATCGAGACGGGCTTGCGCGAGGCCACTATCGAGCGGCGCGATTTCGGCGGCGCGGCCACCGCGGTTCAGCAGGTCCAGTTCGGCGGTGGCCTCCGTGATGCGGGCCTCGGCGTTGGCGAGCGCGGTCTGGATGTCGCGGGAATCGAGTTCGACCAGCGGCGCGCCCCGGGCGACGGTCTGGCCCTTGTGAATAAAGATGCGGTTCACCAGACCAGCGCGCTCGACGCGGGCGGGCGCCCATTCGAGCGGCTCCGCTTTTCCATTGGTGGAGAGGGTGCTGACGATGGTCTCGCGGTTGACGCGGGTGAAGGGAAGCTCGGGGGGCGCGGAACGGCGGGCCACCAGCCACCACAGGAGCGCGCCCGAGCCGAGCGCGGCGAGAATCCACAGGAATCGTTTCAAAACCGGATCTCCGATCGCACGTCAGGATTTCCGCGTCCGGGCGCAGCAGTCGAATAGAAGCTGCCATTCGGCCAGTTGAATTTCCATGGCGGCTTGGATGGCGGCGGAGCGCTCCTGTCTCCGCGCTTGTTCGCAAAACGTGATGAACGCGAACGGATCCCAGCGCGCAGGCGGGCGGAAGTCGGCGCCAGGAAAACGCTTGAGAATTTCACGCGCCGCTTCCCGGAGCGGCTCGAACACCGGGTGTGTTCCGACGCGCCGGAACCAGTACGCGGCGTTGCCGGGGTCCGGTTCCCGGCGGTGCAGAATGGCGTGCCAGTAGCTGCCCTCGTGCGAGGAGATTTGCTGGGCCAGCTCGTGGCATTCTTCCAGGCAGGAATAGTACAGCCAAAGACCGCTGAGCGCCGCCTCGGGAGCGGAAGCGCCAGGAAATAGCGTGGACGGATCGGCTGCGGCGAGGCGGCCGCGCGCCGGCTCGGAGCTGCAGGCAGGGCCGGCGAGCGGCATCAGCCGCGCTCCGCCGCCATCGAGCGATAGGATGCCGGCGACTTCGGCGCCGTACGCTTTCGGATCGAACTGCATGAATTCTATTCTTCATTGTGCCAGATGCGCCAAGAGTGCTGCGCGCCGCGCACGGCGGCAACCGCTGGCTGGCGCGCGTGGTCTGGAATGGGCTTTTAAGGAACGCGCGCAAAACGGAGCGCGGCGCGAAGCACTTCCTTCCACGTCTGGTGGTGCGCGCCGCACCCTTTGCGCTTTTAAGATGCGACCGCCAAGGAGCGGCGCGCCGGCCAGCGACAGAGTGCGTCGGAGTGCGTTGACGGCGCTGCTGGATTGTGGTAGCGTTTTCGCAACACGGGGTTTTTGGGAAACGCCGGTGCGCGTCCACACCCCATGGGATGGAGGCTGTTATGCCACTGGCTCATTGCTTCCCGCGCAGTCTGGCTGCGCTGACCGCTCTTCTTTTCGCCGGCATATCGATGGCGCAGGTTGATACTGGCACGATTCTCGGCTCGGTTCACGATGCCAGCGGCGCGGTTATTCCGCACGCCCAAATCACTGTTACCAACGAAGGCTTCGGGTCCCGGTGGCCGGTGACGACCAACGACGCCGGAGAGTACGTTGTCACACCGCTGAGGATCGGAACCTACACGGTTGAAGTCTCCCAGCCGGGGTTTCAGAAGCAGCGGAGGACCGGACTCCAGCTCAACATCCAGCAGCAGTTGGTCGTCGACTTTTCACTGATGGTGGGCGAAGTCAGCAGCACCGTCGAGGTGACCGCGGCGGCGCCGTTGTTGCAGACCGAAAGCGGCTCGGTGGGACAAGTCATGCAGACGAAAGCCATCGACGACCTGCCGCTCAATGGGCGCAACTACACCTTCCTGGCGCGGTTGACGCCAGGCGTGACACAGGGCCAGCCGGAAGGGCGGGGATTGAATGCCAATGGCTGGTTCGAGGCCAACGGAACCCGCGCCGCGCAGAATAACTATCTGCTGGATGGCATCGACAACAACAGCAACAGTGTGGACTTTCTGAGCGGCGCGGCATATGTAATCAAGCCGCCGATCGACGCCATCAGCGAGTTCAAATTGCAGACCAACGCGTTCAGCGCCGAGTTCGGACGCGCCGGGGGCGCCGTGCTGAACGCGACGCTCAAGTCCGGCACCAACGGCTTTCACGGCTCCGCGTGGGAGTTCCTCCGGAACGACAAACTGGATGCCGCCGATTATTTCCTGAATGCCAACGGGCAGCCGCAGGGCGCCTTCCGGCAAAACCAGTTCGGAGTGGCCGGAGGCGGCCGCATTATCCGGAACAAGACGTTTTTCTTTGCCGATTACGAGGGCACGCGCATC
>JBDTAT010000903.1:0-3338 GCA_039924505.1 Bryobacteraceae bacterium | reverse complement strand
GGCGCGTCCATCGGAGAGAACGACGAAATCCGCACCGCCAAGGGCTCGCGCGCCATGCTCCGGTTAACCGATGGCTCGCTCGTCGAAGTCAGCGAGCGCGCCGATCTATCGCTGTCTCGCGGCTGGCGCGGCGCCACCATCCGTCTCGACCGCGGCAACGTCATCGTGCAGGCCGCCCCGCAACATCGCGGCCTCCTCTATGTCTCTACCGGCGATTGCCTGGTCTCCGTCAAGGGCACCATTTTCGCCGTCAGCCGCGGCACCAAAGGCTCGCGCGTCTCGGTTCTCCAGGGTCTCGTGAAGGTGCGGCACGGCGCGGTGACTCAGCTTCTTCACCCCGGCCAGCAGGATGCCAGCACCGCCGCACTGGAACCGGTACCCATCGCGCAGCAGATCTCCTGGAGCGCCGATTCCGGAAAATACCTCGCCCTGCTCGCCGATTTCTCGACGCTCGGCAAGCAGATCGAATCCATCCCCAGTCCCGGCCTGCGTTATTCTTCCACCCTCGCCGCCGATGTTCCACCCGACACCGTCGTCTACGCCGCCATTCCCAATCTCGCCGGCACTCTTACTCAAGTCGGCCGGATGTTCGATCAGCGCGCCCAACAAAGCGACGCTTTGCGTGAGTGGTGGACTGCGCAGCGCGGCGCCAACCTGCGCCAGTTGCTCAGCCAAGCCGGCAGCTTCAATCAGTATCTCGGCAATGAGATCGTCATCGCCGTTTCTCCCGACGCCTCGGGGCGCCTCCGCGGCTCGCCCGTGCTGCTCGCCGAAGTCACGCGCCCCGGTCTCGATACCTATCTCGCGACCCAGTTCAAGGGCGCAATTGGCGTCTATCTCAAAAACAACCTGCTGGCCCTCTCTCCGGACGCCGTCTCCCTCGCTAAGGCCGAAGCGAGCATCGCGCATCCTGGCGCATTTCTCCAGACGCCCTTCTACCAGCACATAGCGCCGTCGTATCAAGCCGGCGCCGGGTGGTTGTTTGCGGCAGACATGGAACAAATTGTCAAATCGTCCGTACCTCCTACAAGCATGGCCGCAGTCGCCGGAGGCGCATTGAACAACGTTAGCTACCTGATGGTGGAGCGCCGCGAAACCGGCGGCCGCACCGATAACCGCGCCGTGCTCAATTTCACCGGTCCGCGCCACGGTCCCCCGAGTTGGCTGGCCGCGCCCGCCCCCATGGGCTCGCTTGATTTCGTATCGCCGAACGCCGCGCTCGCCGCGTCCTTCGCCGTCAAAAATCCCGCGGCCATGCTCCAGGACATTCTTTCCGTCAACGCCGGGGTGGCCCGCGCGCTCTCCCAATTCGAATCGGCCACCGGCGTCGATCCCGTCAACGACATTGCCGGCGCACTCGGCGGTGACGTCACCTTTGCCGTGGACGGCCCGTTACTCCCCGTGCCCGCTTGGAAACTGGCCATCGAAGTGTACGACCCAGCGCGTCTGGAGATGTCCATTGAGCGGCTCATCGACACCTGGAATCGCCAGAACACCTCCGCGCAAGGCAAGCTGACGCTCTCGAAAAGTCAATCCGGATCGACTACCTTCTACGCGCTGACCGCGGAAAAAATGCCTTTCGAAACCGACTACACCTTTATCGATGGCTACTGGCTCCTGGCGCCCTCCCGCGCGCTGCTCGATACGGCAATTCAAAATCGCGCGGCCGGCGTCACACTGATTCGTTCGACAACATTTCAATCGCTCGTCCCCTCCGACGGATATACGAATTTTTCCGGCGTCGTCTATTACGACCTTGGCGGCGCGTTGGCACCCGTGGCCGCGGAACTCAAGGCCCTCGGTGTGCTTAGTCCATCCAGCCAGGCCTCGCTTGACACCTTCAGCCAAAACAACGCGCCGGGTTTAATCTATGCGTATGGCGGCACGGACAAGATCGCGGTTGCCACCGGCGGTTCAATGTTTCAACTGGCTCTCGACGCGATGATTGGCGGCAGCGCGGGATTGCTGCCGCGTGCGATGGTGGACTTGAAGGACAGGAGCAACTCTCCGCCGCAATGAGCGACGTCGTCGAACTGCTCAATCTCTCGGTCCGGCTCGGCGCGCGCGACGTGTTGCGCGAGCTCACCTGTACTCTGCGCGGCCGCGCGATTGGTTTGCTCGGACCCAATGGCGCCGGTAAATCGACGCTCATCAATACTCTGCTCGGCTTCTACCCGCCCGCCGGCGGCACGGCGCGCGTGTTCGGCCACGATATTCGAACCGGCATACAGAAGGTCCGCGCGTTGGTCGGCTACATGCCGGAAAACGACGCGTTCATCTCCGGCATGACGGCCGTATCGTTCGTTCGCATGATGGCCGAACTTTCCGGCCTCCCCCCGGACGCCGCGCTCGAACGCGCGCACGAGGCGCTGTTCTACGTCGGCCTCGGCGAGGCGCGTTACCGCAAGCTCGGCACGTATTCCATGGGCATGAAGCAGCTTGCCAAACTCGCACAAGCGATTGTTCATGGGCCGAAACTGCTGATCCTGGACGAGCCGACCAACGGCCTCGACCCCCCGGCGCGCCAGCGCATGATCCGCCTCATCCACGAAATGCGCGCCAGCGGCGAGCTCTACATTATTCTCTGCTCGCATCTGTTGCGCGACGTTGAAGAGTCATGCGAGGAAGTCTTAA
The DNA here is from genome assembly GCA_039924505.1 of Bryobacteraceae bacterium. Taxonomy (GTDB): domain Bacteria; phylum Acidobacteriota; class Terriglobia; order Bryobacterales; family Bryobacteraceae; genus JBDTAT01. Next base: position 704 of record JBDTAT010000903.1, on the reverse strand, counting down.
TCCTGAAGCACGGCCGCAGTGTGCATTACGCAAATCTGGAAGAAGAGCGCCGCGCCAACCGGCGTTTTCTGGAACTCGAAACACTGGGCGCCGGCGGGGATTTCGTCGCTGCCGCCGAAGCGCTGGGATGCGAGTGCGCCGTGCCCGGTGGCGGGCGCATAAAGATGATCCTGGCCGGCGGCGTCGAAATCCGCGACATCTACCGGTTGGCGGGTGAACGCGGCATTCAGATCCGCCGCTTGAATTTCCGGCGCGATTCGCTCGAAGATATTTTCCTGAAGGCGATGGAAGCCGCGGGAGGCAACGGGCATGGCCGTTCATAGGCGCACCTACCGTGGCTACGCGGGCGGGTTGACCCCCTCCTGGTCGCGCTTCCTGATTTTGTATCGCCAAGGCTCGCGCGGACTCTACAACTCCCGCTTCCTCACGATGTTTTTGATGGCCTGTTTCTTCCCGCCGCTCGTCATGGTGCTGGCCACTTACCTGAGTCACAATTCGACACTGCTCCTGTTACTCGGCGAGCGGAAATCCGGCATTTTGACGACCGACGGGAACTTTTTTCTCTGGTTCCTGCAGATTCAGGGAGCCTTCGCCTACGTCCTGACGGCGTTTCTCGGTCCCGGTCTCATCGCGCCGGACGTCTCAAACGGAGCCCTGCCCCTGTATCTCGGCCGGCCGTTCTCACGCACCGAGTATATTCTCGG
>JBDTAT010000902.1:0-3945 GCA_039924505.1 Bryobacteraceae bacterium | reverse complement strand
GACGCCGGCATCGAGTTCGTCGCCTACTACAACGTCGGCCTGGATAACTGGATGGCGGTGCAGCACCCGGAGTGGTGCTGCCTCGATCCCCAGGGCAAACCGAAGATCGCGTTTGGCGCATACAACTGGATGTGCATCCGCTCGCCCTGGCGCAACCTGGTGCTCGATGAATTGCGGCAGATGGAACTCGCGTTGCACCCGGAAGCCATGTGGTTCGATATTCTGGGAGCGCCGAACGCGTACGGCGTAGGCTCCTATAATCCGGGCGCGGCTTGCTTCTGCCGCTATTGCAAAGCGGCTTACCAAGCCAAATTCGGAGTCGAGCCGCCCGTATCTTCCAATGACCCGGCGATCCGACGCCGTGCGAACCGTTTCGGGCAAGAGGCGCGGGTTGCCATGCTGCGCGACTCCGCCGCGATGCTGCGTTCCATCGATCCGAAGGTCGGCCTGGGATACAACGGCGCGGGACTCTACGACGACCTGGCAGCCACTCCGCAGGACATGCGCGATGTAATCACCCAGAATTCGTCCGAGGCAAAACAATACCGCGCCATCAGTTTCACCACCAAGAGCCTGTGGGCGCTGGGCAAGCCCTTTCAGGTGCATACCTTCGGTGGTTTCACGCGCATGGAACCCGGTTCGGTGGACGGCACCTGGTCTGCGTGGAACCTGATCCCGGCGCCGTACCTGGAGATCAGCGCCGCTATCGTTAGCGCCCATGCGGGGCAGACCAGCCTGGGTGTGAATCCGCTGCCGGACGGCACAATCTACGAAGGCGAGTTGCAACGCGTCGGCCAAGTGTTCGCGCCCGTTGCAGAGCGGGAACAATGGCTCGCGGGATTGAAAAGCGTGCCCAACGTCGCGGTGGTCTACGACGTGGAATCTGAACTGCGGCTATTGCCACTGCCCGAAACCAAAGGCACGCCCGTCCGCCAGGAAACCACCGGACTGCACGACGCGCTGCTCGATGCGGGTATTCATTTCGACGTGGTACAGTCCACGCGCCTCGATCCCACCGGTTATCGGGCCATCCTGCTCGGCAACGCGGTCTGCCCATCGGAGCACTTGCGCGCTTCGCTTACCCGCTTCGTGCGTGAGGGCGGATTGCTGATCGCCACCGCCGAGACTTCTCTGCGCGACGAGGAGGGACGCCGAAGAAGCGATTTCGGCTGGTCCGATCTGCTGGGAGTACAACTGACGGGAACGTCGCCGTACGCCGAGGCTAATTATGCCTGGCTGGGCGGCGATTTGCGCGGTAATGCGCCCGCGTACCCGCTGCTGTTCCGCACGCCGGTTCTGGAAGTGAAATGCACTTCGGCAGTTAAGCTGGCGGAACTGGTCTACCCGGAAGGTCACCGCAGTCCGACGGTGTTCACGGACGGCGAGACTCCCTACACCCACTTCAAGCAGTTCACCGGAAAGCCCCTGGTCACGCTCAATCGCGTGGGGCGCGGATCTGTCATTTATATCAGCCCGCCCATCGGCCGCGAAATCGAAATGCGTCAGGATCCCTGGCTTAAACGCCTGGTGGGGCGCTGCGTGACGCGCTATGCTGCCGGGCTCGCCATTGAGATGCAGGCGCCGGCCGGGATTCAAGTAGTTTTCGGGCGCAAACCGGGCGCATCAGTCGTGTCGCTGGTGAACGTTTACGGCGGGCTCGCCCCTGGAACGGATCAGCTTTCGCTACCGCAGGTGGGGCCGGTGCGGCTGACGGTCCAAGTAGGCAGCCGTCCGGCGTCGATCCGGCTGCTGGGCGGCAGCGGCCTCGATTGGAAGTACCGCGGCCGCGTCATCGACGTGAGTATTCAGTCGGTAGGACACCACGCGCTGCTGATCGTCGCATAATCCATGAGGCACCGCGCTATCCGCCCGTCAGATCGCTGGAGTGGCCGCGCTGGGGCAATTGATGCCATGCGGACGTTCGCGTGAGATTCGATTCTGTCACCCGGTACACTGGCCCGATCATGAGCTTACGAGGAGCAAACACGAATGAATAAGGTGCGAATCGGGTTGATCGGTTGCGGGAATTTCGGAGAAAGCCACCTCCAGGCGTTTCGCGCGGTGGCGCAGGCCGAGGTCGCCGCCGTATTCGATACAGACCACGACCGCGCGCGCGGCATCGCGAGTCAGTTCGGCATATCGAAAGTGTGCGGGAGCGTGGAGGAAATCTGCGGACTTCCGGACCTTGCCGCCATCGACGTCGTCACGCCGGAACACACGCACCTGGATCCTGTGTGCAGGGCGCTCCAGGCCGGGAAGCACGTTTTCGTCGAAAAGCCGCTTGCCACGGATCTGCGGGAATGTTCCGCCATGATCGAAACCTCAGCTTCGGCGGGCCGCTTCCTCATGGTCGGCCAGATACTCCGGTTCGAAACGAAATATGCCATGCTGAACGACGAGATCGTATCCGGGCGGCTCGGCAAAGCCGTCTCCATGCACGCGCGGAGGAACCGGCCGAAAAGCCTTTTGCCATTGTACGGCCGGACGCACCCGGCGCTCGAAAATTGCATTCACGATGTGGATCTGATGTTGTGGTATACCGGACAGCCGGTCAGGCGAGTCCGTGGTTACGCCCGGCACGCGACCGGCGGAAAGCACCCTGAAACCTTCTGGGGCGTCATCGAATTTGAAGGCGGCGCCATCGGCGTGGTGGAGACCATCTGGATGCTTCCCGAGGCGGGCGTGATGCTGGACGACGCATTCCAGTTCATCGGCGACAAAGGCGTCGCCAATTTGCAATTACACCCCGGCGCATTCGCCATCCTGCGCGACGACGGTTATCATCTCCCGGATGTCAGCTACGATCCTCGCGTGGGCGGGGCCGCGCGTGGCGCGCTGCGGGATGAACTCGCCTATTTCTGCGAGTGCGTGGATTCGAATCACGCTCCGCGGATCGTCACTGCGATGGAAGCCAAGCGTGCCGTGCGCGTCGTCCTGGCCCTGATTGAATCGGGAGAATCGGCGCGCGACGTAGAGATTACGGCATGGGATTAAGCGTCGGCAATTCCATGGATGGCCTCATCGAAACCCTCGCGGACCTGGTTCGGATCAACAGCGTGAATCCGGCCTATCCGGACGGTGCGCCGGAATCCGCGATGGCGCTCTACATCCAGAATTTTTTCGAGAAGCGCGGAATCGAAGTATCGCAACAGCCAGTATTTCCCGGCCGGCCCAATGTGCTGGCGCGGCTCTCCGGCCGCGATTCATCCCGGCGCGTCGTCCTGGAAGCGCACATGGACACCGCCGGAATTTCGGGGATGACGATACCACCGTTCGAACCTGCCGTCCGGGACGGCAGGCTGTATGGCCGCGGCGCCTGCGATACCAAGGCCGGGGTGGCGGCAATGATGCATGCAGTGGCCTCGCTTGCGGAGGACCGGATGCAACCGCCGTGCGAAGTCGTTTTTGCCGGAGTGGCCGACGAAGAGCATGCGTATCGCGGAGTGGTGAAGCTTTTAGAGGGGCTTCGAGCCGAAGCGGCCGTGGTTTCGGAACCTACTTCGTTGCGGCTGATCGTGGCGACCAAGGGCTGCGTGCGATTTCGCATTCGCGTTCACGGCAAGGCGGCCCACAGTTCGAAGCCTCATCTGGGAGTGAACGCGGTTTCGCATATGGCGCGGATCGTCGTTGCGCTGGAGGAAGATGCGCAGGCGCTCGCCGGCCGGACGCATGCTCTACTGGGCCCGCCCACGTTCAATATCGGTCTCATTCACGGCGGCACGCAAGTCAATATCGTCCCGGACTTGTGCGTCATCGAAGTCGACCGGCGCTTGGTGCCGGGCGAAGAGCCTGAAGTAGTGTGGAAGTCCTATTGCCGACTCGTCGAAAGCCTGTGCGGCTCTATACCGGGCCTCGACGCAATCGTTGAAGAGCCGATGCTGCAGGACCTCCCGCTTGAAACCGCGGTGTCCCAACCTGTCGCGGCCGTTGCGTCGAAAGTACTCG
>JBDTAT010000901.1:0-2709 GCA_039924505.1 Bryobacteraceae bacterium | reverse complement strand
CCATTCACCAAGTCCGGTCTGGAGATGGCGCTTTGGGACATCCTGGGTAAAGCGCTGAACCTGCCTCTTTACCGCCTGCTCGGTGGACCGGTCCGCGAGTTTGTCCCAACCAAATGGTCGGTCTCCGGGCTGGAACCCGCGCGCGCCGCTGAGATCGCCGCCTGGGCGGTTGAGCGAGGTTTCCGCGCCATGAAGGTCAAGGTAGGAATTGAGCCGGAGCAGGATATCGCCCGCGTGAAAGCTGTCCGCCAGGCGATAGGCAATGAGGTCCGGCTCGGTGCGGATGCCAATGGCGGCTGGTCGCCCCGCGTCGCAATTCAAACGATTCGACGGCTGACTGAACAGAATATTTTCTTTGCCGAACAACCCGTGGCGCCGCTCGACGTGGCGTGGATGCGGGATGTGCGGCGCAGCGTGGAAGTTCCCATCGTCGCCGATGAAAGCGTCTTCCGGCTTCAGGACGCCATGGCGCTGGTGCGGGCCGAAGCGGCCGACGTGTTCTCCATTTATGTTGGGAAAGGCGGGATTGGGCCGGCTAGAAAAATCGCCGCCGTCGCCGAGGCGGCCGGACTGACATGCACCATCGGCAGCAATCTCGAACTCGGCGTTGCCAGCGCCGCGATGGTCCACCTGGCGATGTCCACGCCGGGCATCGGCGCCGAGGAGTTCCCGTGCGACATCATCGGGCCGCTGTACTACAAAGACGACGTCGTGGCGGAGCCGCTGCCAATCGCCGCCGGCTCTGCCCGCCCGAATGAACGGCCGGGATTGGGCGTCGAGTTGGATATGGACAAAGTGCGGCATTACCGCGTCGACTGACGGAGTTCGTGCAGCAGCGTCCGGAGGCCGTCCTGGATCTGGGGACGGTCGTACAAGAATTTGCCGGGAAACTGTCCCACGATGGGGTAAGCCGGGCCGGTTCCGGGCCGCAGCTTCGGCCAACTCTCTTCCGTTGCGGCGTAGTCTCCGATGCGGTAGCCGTAGAGATCCAGGTGCCGCACGCCCGCGGCGAGCGCCGCTTCGGCGATCTGCCGGATTTGGGCGACCGTGGGAAGTTTCGCAACTCCCGGGCTCCGCTCCTCCTTGCTATTGAAGACCCAGAATGTATAGATAATTTTCTTGTCCGGCCCAACCGCTTGGCGTGTCCGCCGCAGAACATCGCGAGTATGCGCGGCAACCTGGGCACCGTTGTCGCCGGCGTCGAACGGCGCGTAGGTGTAGGCGCCGATGGCGTCGAAATGGCGGGCAATGCGGCCGAAGTCGACACCTACACGGTTCCGGATGTCTTCTGTCAACGCGTGATCCGTGTCTTCCAGATACAATTCGTGCTTCGGGTTGGAATCGACGGCGCGAAGGAAGGCGGTGGTGTCGCGCGCCCAGTCTTCCCACCATCCGGCCCGAGCCGCCACCCACTTCGCCCATGCGGAATCGGACCGCGAACGCGGAGGTTGGGCGCCGAACAGCCGGGCATCCGCGGCGCCGTACGAAATGAATTGATCTTTGAGGTCGCCGCTGGAACCGCCGAAATGGTCAATCGGCCCGATCCCGAAGGAATCGTCGAACACATAGCCGGCCAGCCCAGGGTCGCCTTTGTACTCGGCGGCCACCTTTTGCAGGTACTGCTTCCATTGCGAGTGGCGCCATTGCGGATTGAACGTGTCGAAGGTGAAGCGATGGTTGCCGGCGGCGTCCACTTGCTCAAACTCCGGCGCGCGCGGCAGGCTGTTGTGCGTCGGGTGCCAGATCATCAGGTACGCCCCAAGCTGTTCGCGCCCGGCAAGCTGCAGCGCGCGATGCGTGTCGGCGGTTCGCGTCCCGAATGCCGCGGCGTCCAGCCCCCAGCAAAGAATCACATCCGTGAAACCCAGGTGGTGCATGGCGCGGAAATCCGCGTCCCACTCACCAGGCGGCGCCGCATTCAGCCAATACCAGGCGCTGATGCGAACCGGCGGCATGCTGGCCGGAAGCGCGCAGGGGGCGGCAAGCAAGACGATCAAAGCTAAGCGGGCGCGGACTTGATCCATTTCAACGAGACCTCCTGCAGGATGCCAAAACTGTAGAAATTAATTTCACGGATTCCCGAGCGGCGCGGCCACCATCACGGAGAGCGCACTGGAATTGTCCCCCACGGATGCCGCCTGGTGCGCCGGTTTGCCGGCATCATTCCGCTCGAACGGGGCATGCCGTCGATGAACTGGTTTCCATGGCTCATATCGAAGACCCAATGAACTAACGCGCGAAATCGAAGTGCTCGAGCGCGCTCAAGTCCGCCGGTAAACAGTCCGGCATCTGGAATCCATCTAGTAGCGTGGCCGGCCATTTCACTGCGGCGCCGGAGCCGATTGCCACCCAGATCTCGCCGGCTTTCCCTTGCGCCGCATACCTCTGTGCGCACGCGAGCGGAGCGGCCGACGCGAGCTCGAGAGCCAGTCCTTGGCGCGCCAGCACCCGCGCCGCGTCCATAATTTCCGCGTCCGATGCGACTAGTGCGGCGCCGCTCGAATCATACACGGCGCGAAGCGCGTGGTCGCCGGTGATTCGTTCGCCGATAGATAGGGCGATGGTATTCGCCTCATTCAGCGCTTCGTGATGAAGGGAGCGCCGCGCGAAGGCGCGCCACGTGGAATCCGCGTTTTCCGGTTGGCAGGCCATCATGCGGGGCGTGCGCTCCGTCAACCCCATCTGTTGCATCTCCCAAAATCCTTTCCA
>JBDTAT010000900.1:0-3374 GCA_039924505.1 Bryobacteraceae bacterium | reverse complement strand
GTGCTTGACTCTGGAGCAGATATCGAACAGTTTCTCGGTGGAACGGCAACTCCAGCACGTCGGCCACATCTTCGACCGCGTGTTCGGTGAGTCCTAATACCTTATGGTCGTTCTTGCCGCAATGCTCCTATTGGCACAGAAATTGCATTCTGACTGAAAATCTCCGGCTCAAATTCCCCCCATTTGAGTTAGACTATGGAGGAAGATGCGTCATGCACTCCACCCCCAGGAGTACGATCTAGCCAGGGTGCTACTGGTGGACGATGACCCGACGTCGCGGTTGACCCTAAAAACCGTTCTCGAAGCCGGTGGATACACGGTGGATGCGGCCGCTTCGGCGGCCGAAGCCGTCGGCAAGCTGGATGACCGCGAATACGAGCTCGTTCTAAGCGACCTTCAAATGGAGTATCCGGAGGCGGGCCTGAAGGTGCTGGCGCACGCCCGCATGATGGACTACAAACCGGCGACGGCTTTATTGACCACCTATCAGAACGTCCGCTCTCCGCACAATTCGCGTAAAACGTCGGTCTTGATCAAACCCGAAGACCTCCCCGGCTTGCTCGGGAAGGTCGCGGACCTCATCAGCGAACGCGCCACCCGCCGCCTGGAGCGCGAACTGCGCGTGGCCGGCGCCTAAACCTGTCTGCGAAACTGGTCCGTATCACCGCACCGGTTGCGCGAGTTGTGCCGGTTCTCGTACCGCTTTGCTCACGCGCGCGGCCCGGAACCGTTGAGACCCATGGGCCACTTCGCGACGGGCTGTGCATCCCGGCTGAGGCTCCCGAGAATCTTCCCGCGGTTTTTGGTTGCTGAGGGAACGTCCTGAATTCCGCCGGCCCTTCTGGATAATTGCTACCGTGTCACGCCATACTTGGCCGGGTGCATCCAAGCCGGGAACCCTGGCGCCGGCGGCGGGCCGGGCCGTGATGCCAGTCTGGCCCCACACCATAGCCGTGAATATCAAAAATAATGCAGCAAGGTTGAACGGCCTCATCCGCTCCAGATAAAAGAACGGCCTCTGGCACATGCTTCTCTGGGAGATGAGCCAGAAGAATTGACACGACAATAGGGGGGAATCCGGCTTCCACCCCGACATACCAAGTGGAGGTTCTATCTGTGCGCCATATCATGGATGCGAGCCCAATTTCAAAAAGAGGAGAGTCTCAATTGAATTGCATCGATTTCAACATTCGTCGAATTTCACGGGGCGCCATGGCCTCGGCAATTGCAATCACGCTGGGGATGACGGCGCTTGCGCAGGATTCACCCCGGCTTCGCACGCCCCGCAAGGCGTTCGAAGGGGCTATAGACCAGAGAAATGCGGCGGATATCGCCGACGCGGCCACAGGAGGAGATCCCAACATGGCGCAAGGCCCCGGACCTGGAGCAATTGGCCCGGGGCCGGGCTGCAACTTATTTCCGGCCCCGCCATCGGTTGGCGCGGCGGTGAATCTTTCGTACTTCGGACCGCCGCCTTCGATGACTAATCAAAGCCTGGTGGGCCCGGTTCAATTGCTCAAGACCGGTCCCGTGGATGCCGCCAAAGGCACGATCACGATTCCCCTTTATCTGGGACATATGAAAAATGGAGCCAACGTCTGGTATATCCTGACGGACGTTGACGATTCCGACGTGGCGGCCTCACTGGGACTGAATTTTTCAGCGAAGATGACCTTCATGGCCAATGCCGCACGAACCGCAAACCTGGATCAAAACGGGGACTTGGTATTTGACAAGGGAACGGTTGATTTTTCACCCGTCCGCAGTGTCACCCCCGGCCCCCAGGGCAAGGAGTTCCCTCCAGTCGCTGCACAGGCTGGCGAGGTCGGCGACGACGGCTATAGTCCATTCGTTCAGATCGTCAATGCCGGCGGCGTTATCTATAACGCCCCGATCGTTGCGTTCGGTGTGAACGCCAACGACATCAACTTCCCGAACGGCAATGTGGATTACTCGAAGGTGCATGATCAGGTGGTGGCGATCGATCCGGTGAATAGGACCGTAACCATCAACCTGATTAACGGCTTTAGCTTTGGAAAGCCGGTCTGGTACATGTCAATGGATGCGAGCATACCGCTGGCAGCGGCAATCGAGCACAATACCTTCGCCCCTTTGATGGCGGCGCTTCATTTGGGCAACGATGACAGCTTCGCCAGCCCGATTGAGCGCATCTTCATTTCCACCAACGGGGCTGAACAAGACGGGTGCGCAAATCCGCAACGGCAAGGCCTTTCCGCGGTTCTGGCGGATGGTTTTCGACCCAACAACGTCGTGGGCGGAATACCGACGAATGCATTGGATTACAGTCCGGCATGGGACGCGCAGTTGTTCGAGTGGACGCAAGACGCGATCGACAAGGGCTATAGAGGTCAGGTGCGTGAAGAATTCCAGATCCTGACGTTCGTCCAGGATGGCCTGATTACGGCTCCAGGCGGCGGCAAGTTCGGAAGCTCCGGCTTCTCAATTAATTGTGCGATTGTCCAACGGCTCAATTGAGCTTCCTTTCTGCCCGCTGCCGGCCTTGATTCGAGCAGCGGGCACATCTTAACTGGTTCAATTTGAGCGCCTGCGGGCACGCGCCACTCTTGCGAACCGGGGCAGCCACGACTTCCTGGTTCTACACTTCACTGGTGGCGGCCACGGTTATCGGCTCCTGATGCAAGCGATGTTTTTTCGATCCGCGAAGCTCTCGAAAATCGCGGAGTGCCGTAACCGATGGCCGCCAGTCCCAGCCCCCGCTTGCGGATCGGGCTCTGGCACATGCCGCTTTGGAGGATGAGCCAGAAGAATTGACACCAAGCTAAGTGAGAATCGGGCGTCCACCCGGCATACCGATTGCTCGATTTTCATCTTTAACCGGTCGGCGGACGATGTCTTGAGTAAGGCGGGCAGGGTCCTGGAGCAGCCCCGCATCTCCCGCTTCCTGAATGAGTTTAGGTAAATTCAGTTCCCAAGCAAAGCCCCGAACGTCGCAGGTGACGTTTGCGCAAGAATGGAAAGCGTCATGAAGAGGCTTTTGGCCGCGGTGCTTCATTGACCTACGCCGAGTTCAACGCGCCGAACACCAGATCCGGCAACTCCAACGCCGACCGCATACCGGGACGGCGCTAGTCGCCTTTATCGCACTTCTGCGTGGTGCCGCACGTCGATTCCCTTCATCAAAAACAGTACGTCTTCGGCGATGTTGGTGGCATGGTCGGCTATCCGCTCCAGGTCGTGCGCGATGAACATCAGGTCCACGGCGCGGGGAACCGTGGTCCGCTCCTCCTGCATAAAGTCGATCAGCTCCTGATACACGGCGTCGCGGAGCCGGTCCACGGCATCGTCCGATACCAGCACGGCCCGGGCCAGCGCTTCGTCGCGCTGCACCAGCG
>JBDTAT010000899.1:0-2577 GCA_039924505.1 Bryobacteraceae bacterium | reverse complement strand
GCTATCGGCCGCCAGCGTTCCTTCCACCGGACGGAGCCACCGCATCGCCGGACGCATCCCGCGCGCGATCCAAAGCGACATCGCCGGCGTCAACAGCAGCGCGGCCAGCACCGCCAGCAGAAACCCGGTGTAGAACACCGCGCGGTACCGGCTGAATTCCAGACACGCAATCGACAGCGCGGCCGCCACCAGCGCCGCCATCCGCCGCGCGCGATTCTCGCCCGCGCTCAGCACTTGATATTTCCCTTTTTGCAGCGCTTTCACCGGGTCCACGCGCGCCGCATTGCGGGCTGGAATTACCGCCGCGACGATACTGGTGGCCAAGCCGATCGCGAGCGCCGCCGCCAGCAATCCCGGATCGGCCGATATCTCACCGGCCCGTTGAGCCACGCCATAAATCTCGCCGAGCATCCCGCCGATGTAGCCCGCAATCGCGCGCGCCAGCAGAATCCCGAACGCGATTCCAGCCGCCGAACCGATGGCTCCGCTTACCACGCTCTCGGCCAGAAACAGCGTCTGAATCTGCCGCCGCGTTGCGCCCAGCGCGCGCAAAATCCCCACCTCCGCGCGCCGCTCGGTCACCGCAATCGAGAACGTATTATAGATGATGAACATCCCGATGAAGAGCGCGAACAGGCTGGTCAAATCAGACGCCAGCGAATAGACGCGCGCCGTGGATTCAAACTCCGCCCCGCGCGCCGACGGAGCTTCCACTTGAAAGCCCGGACCCAGCAGCTTCTGAAGTTGGGCCTGGGACGCCTCCACGGTCACGCCGTCTTTCACTGCCAGGTCGATACGGTCGAACTTCCGTCCGCGGCCGAACATTTTCTCGGCCGCGTAAATGTCCATCACCGCCAGGTTGCCGCCAAACGCGCTCGCCAATCCGCCGCTCCGCATTACGCCGCGCACGGTGAACTGCTTGGCGCCTTCCATGGTCTTCAACGTCAGCTTGCTGCCCACTTTCAGGCCGCTGGAATCGGCGAACGTTTTGGTCACCAGCAGCGAATCGGCCTGCGCTAAAAACACCAGTGGATCGTCAATCGTTTCGTCTCCACCGCCCAGGTCATAGTCGCGCAGGTTGCGGTCCCCCAACATGTCCACGCCCAGGATAAGCAGATTGCCTTCGCCGCGAATCCCGCTGTTCACTACCGCTTCAATCACCGGCACGGCCACCCGGACATCCGGCGCCGCCTGCACCCGCTCCAAGACGTCTTCGTCGAATCCCGTCTCACCCGCCGTGATCTGCAACTGCGTCTTGCCGGCCACGCGATCGATCGTTTGCCGGAAGGCGAACAGCACCGATTGGTTCGCCGTGTGCATTCCCACGAACACGGCCACCCCCAACACGATACCGGCGAGCGTCAACAACCATCGGCCGAGATGCTTGCGCACATACGGCCAACTGATCAGACGGAGCAGAATCACCGGCGGCGGTCTCCGACAATGTGGCCGTCGCGCAATTCAATCGTCCGCGGGCAACTTGCGGCCACCTGCAAATCGTGCGTGACAATCAGCACTGTCGCGCCCAGCCGCTCATGCAGATCGTGAATCAGCGTCAGCGTCTCCTCGCCGGTGTGGGTATCCAGATTGCCGGTCGGTTCATCGGCCAGTAGAATCGGCGGAAACACCGCCAGCGCGCGCGCAATGGCCACGCGCTGCCGCTCGCCGCCTGAAAGCTCGTCCGGCAGATGCTCCAGGCGGTGCCCGAGCTGCACCAAGTCCAGCAGCTCGCGCGCCCGTTCCACAATCCTCTTCTTCGGCCATCCGCGCAAGTGCAGCGGCAGCGATACGTTCTCCATCGCCGTCAGCGTCGGCAGCAGATTGGAGAACTGAAAGATGAAGCCGATTTTGTCCCGCCGCACGCGGGTCAACGCGTCGTCGTTCAGACCGCCCAGCCAGCTCCCGTCGATTGAGATATCGCCGGCGGTCGGCCGGTCGAGGGCGCCGATCAGATTCAGCAGCGTCGACTTTCCGGAGCCGGACGGCCCGATCATCGACACCAGTTCACCCTTTGCAATCGCCAGATTCACCGCATCCAGCGCGACGACTGTCCGCTTCCCGTCAAATTGTTTCGATACCTGCGCGATTTCAATCACTACCTTGTATGATGACGTAGAATTGCCGGGTGGTGCGAAATTGCTGAAAATCGGTGTCGACGCCGGTGGAACCTTCACCGACTTTGTCGTTCTGCGGGAAGACGGCGCTCTCGACAGTTTCAAACTGCGGTCGAATCCGCGAGCGCCGGCCGCAGTAGTTCTCGAAGGCCTAAAGCGAGCTGCCGGCCGCGCCCGCGCGGAAGTGATCCATGGTTCCACGGCCGCCACCAACGCGCTGCTCGAGCGCAAAGGCGCGCGCACGGCCTTCGTTACAACCGCCGGATTCGAGGATTTGGTTCACATCGGCCGCCAGAATCGTGCGGAGCTTTACAACCTCACTCCCGCGCCCCGCCGGCCGCTGGCACCGCGCTCGCTCTGCTTCGGCGTCAAGGAACGCACCCTCTTCGACGGATCTATTGAACAGCATCCAAACCCATCCGGATTGCGCCGTCTCGCCGCCCGTTTGAAAAGCGCCCGCATC
>JBDTAT010000898.1:0-5347 GCA_039924505.1 Bryobacteraceae bacterium | reverse complement strand
GTTTTACGTGAGCACGGCCGGGATCGGGAAATTATCGACGATCTGGAGGGCGAGAAAGCTGGAACCGGTGACGATCTTCCAGAAGAAGAGCGCGTGGCGAATGGGGCTGCTTCCGGGTTCTGCGCGCCTCGACTAGATACGTTCATGGCGATGAAACATCCGTTTTACTACGAACGCGATGTTCTTGCCTTCTCCCAAACAACTAAGAGGCATCCAGGAATCATCGTTGGACAGATGCAATTCCGCCTCAAAAACTATACGTTTCTGGCGCGGCAGCTATCTAAGATCAGAAACTTTGTATTGCCCAGTTCGATTTTCGACGGATGGGGACAGGTACCGTCCTTATAAAAAGGAATTTATATGCGTTGGCGATTAATCGAGACGCTGGCCCAGGACATAAGGTATGCCGCCCGCATGCTACCGGAAGAGTCCCGTGTTTTCAGCGGTGGCATTTTTTACGCTAGCGGTGGGGATCGGAGCGAATACGGCGATCTTCACTGTAGTGCATGCCGTCTTATTCGCGCCGCTGCCTTATCGGGCGCCGGATCGACTGGTGTGCCTGATGGGGAAGAAACCAAATTAGACCAACTTAATGTCCGCCCCGGATGTGACTGATATTCGTGCGCGGAGCACAACGTTCGAGGACATTGCGCTGATCGGCTATCATGCAGCCGATTTTGTGGGGTTCGGCGAACCGGAGCACCTCGTGGGCAGCCGCGTCACGGCCAATTTATTTTCGTTGCTTGGCGTCAGCCCAATTCTTGGGCAAGCCTTCGAGCCCACGGATGCCCGGCCAGCCGCGCCCCCTGCGATCGTCCTGAGTTACGCTCTCTGGCAGCGGCGGTTCGGCGGAGATATCGCTGCGCTGGGCAAAACAATCACACTGAATAAGGACAGACGCACGATTGTAGGCGTCATGCCATCGTGGTTCCAACCCACGAATGAAAAGTCCGAGTACTGGATTCCGCTTGGTTCGCAACTTGCAGGCGCGCCGCGTGGCGCACTCCTTCTACGTTGTGGCGCGGCTCAAGAGGAGTGCGTCCATGGAGCAGGCGCGCGTGGAAGTGAAGAGCATCGCGGACAGGTTGCAGCACGATTACCCGCGGACTAACGCTGGTTGGAGCGCGGATGTAGTGGCGCTCACCGAGAGGATAGTCGGGTCAGTCCGCTCCGCACTGCTGATATTGTTCGGCGCGGTGGCATTGGTGCTGCTGGTAGCGTGCGCGAACGTTGCCAACCTGCTGCTGTCGCGTGGGTCGCGGAGGCGGCAGGAGCTGGCGGTGCGATCCGCGCTTGGCGCCGGGCGGTATCGGTTGGTCCAGTTACTCTTCACGGAGAGCTTCTTGCTCTGCGTATGTGGCGGCGTATTGGGGATAACGCTTGCGGTGTGGGGCGTACACGCGCTGGTGCCCCTTTATCCACCGGGGTTGCCGCGCGCTGCCGGTATCCAGCTAAATGCGCCGGTTCTGGCGTTCACCGCTCTGACGGCTCTCGGTACAGCCGTGCTTGTCGGATTGGCGCCGGCGCTGCGGATCTCGTGGACGGACCTCAACACCGTGCTTACATCCGCGGTGCAGTTCACCGGATTCCGGAGCAGTCGCACGCGGAGCGCCCTGGTTATCGCGCAGGTGGCGATTGCGATGGTGTTGCTGACAATGGCCGGGCTCCTAGTGAAGAGCTTTCTTCTGCGCACGCGCGTCAGAGGCTTCGAACCCTTGAATGTGCTCATTGTGGAGATGCGGACTTTACCGCCGGGGCATGTTGCGGCTCTGCTTGACCGAATCCGCGGACTCCCAGGGATTATCGCCGCTGGCGCCACGACATCGTTTTCTTACACGCAATCCATGGGTATCAAAGTGGAGATCGCGGGCCGGTCGAATAATGCGGAGCCGATTTCTCCGATCTTAGAGGCGGTCACGTCCGGCTATTTCCGGGCCCTCGGGATTCCGTTACGGAGTGGCCGGGCTATTGAACAGCGTGATGGCTCCTCCGCGCCTCCCGTCGCGGTGATCAATGAAGCGATGGCACGCCAATGCTTCCCAGAAGCGCAAAGGGTGCGGCGCGCACCATCGTCCGTGGAAGGAACTGTTTCGCGCCGCACTCGGTTTTGCGCGAGTTCCTGTGAAGAGGCCGCGGTGGGCCAACAAATTCGCACAGGAACGCAAGCCCCATGGCGCATGATCGTGGGGATTGTTGGCGACGTACCGATATTCGCGGTGGATCGACCGCAGAAACCCGCGCTCTACCTGCCGTATCTCCAGTTCGATGTTCCGCCGGCCAGCTTGGCGGTGCGCACACAGGGGCCACCCGAGAAGGTTGCCGCATCGGTGCGGAGCGCCATACGCGTTCTCGAGCCGAATCTCCCCATCTTCCGCATGACGACGATGAGAAAAGATCTCTCAACCATTACGGCTTCGCCGCGCTTTTACACCCAGATGCTAGCGTTATTTGCCGGCCTCGCGCTGGCCCTGGCGGCATGCGGAGTTTACGGTGTAGCCAGCTTCGCGGTGAACCTGAGGACGCACGAGATCGCCGTGCGCATGGCGCTGGGGGCTACGCGAGGCGCTGTGCTCAGAGCAGTGATGTGGCAGAGCGCGATATGCGCGCTTGCCGGAGGGGGATCGGAGTGCTTGTTTCGCTCTTGGTGGCGCGCCTGCTGTTGTCGACAACCTTGCTATTCCAGGTTAAGCCGGTAGACACGGTCACGCTCTTCTATGGGATGGCGGTGCTCGCGCTGTCGTGCCTCGCCGCCTGCTGGCAGCCGGCATGGCGCGCGACGAGAATAGACCCGGCCGTGGCGCTACGCGATCAATAAGCCTCTGACGGGCGCGATCTCTTCCAAAACTACTTTCAAAAAAAGCGTGGGTTGCCTCATAGGTCCACAGTGAAGCTTCCCACAACCGCACTTCCCGAGCGGTCTCATCACTTTCGCGGCCTCCGGCCCTGCCTTCTTCCCTGGCTTCCTACCCCGCGAAACTGAGCAAACCTTTTTCAGTCACGCCCGAAAATAAATTTTAAGTCGCTGATTGGAAAGCCCAATCCCAAATAACGCGCAAATTGCCCGTCGCAGGCCTCGTATCATTAGGCCGAACGGAAATCAACCCAACACTCAATGCAGACCCATCACGCCACCATCAATCGCGGCACGTCAAAATCCCAACTTGCGTCATCGATCGGCTCCGTTTCGCAAAATCGCCATGGCCATCCGGGCGAGATCCACCATCACGCCACCATCAAACGCGCCGCGTCAAAATCCCAACTTGCGTCACGGCCGATGCTCCCCCCGACGCGAACCGAGTGTTAACGGCTTGGCCGGACCACTCCTACTATCCCCGGCGCAATGGCGCAATGTTTCGGTCGCGGGCCGACGCTGCGCTCATGTATAATGGTATTGGTGCCGGGAAAATAAAGTGGGCGAAAGCCCACTTTTTTATTGGCCGCAGGTCGTCGAACCGTTATGCCGGGGACCGTAAAGGACGAGATCATGAGCAAAATCAAGGAGATAGCCGAACGTGTCGGAACCCCTGAAGGGCTCGAGATCGTCGATATTCAATTTCTCGGCGGCGGTGGCACGCGGCTGCTCCGCATCTTTATCGACAAGCCGGAAGGCGTTTCCCATGCCGATTGCGAACTCATCTCCCACCAAGTGGGCACGATCCTCGACGTGGAAGAGGTCATACCCGGAGGGCGGTACACACTCGAGGTCAGTTCGCCGGGGCTCGAGCGCAAGCTCGCGAGCCCGCGGGATTTCAAGCGCTTTGTCGGGCACAAGGCCAAAGTCTCGCTGCGCGAGCCGGTGGAGAACCAGCGCCATTGGGAAGGGACTCTGGCCGCTTTCTCGGACGGCGTGGTGACGCTGGAGCCGGCCGGCGGAAAGTCCGTCAGTTTCGCGCTCGATCTGGTCAAAAAGGCCAGCCTCAAGTTCGAGTGGTAGCGCGGTCAGAGAACATTACCCGGAGAATTCCAGACAGAGAGAGGCGGTAGCAGCTTGGGAAGCATCTATCAGTCCATCGAGATCCTCAGTAAGGAAAAGGGTATCGACCAGCAAATCGTGGTTGACGCCGTAAAGGACGCCATGATTGTGGCGGCGCGCAAGCATTTTCGAACGACCGAGGATCTGGTTGCCGACTTCGACGAGCGGAGCGGCGCCATCCTGATCTACGGAATACGCAAAGTGGTGGCCGAAGTGACGGATGCCAGTAAGGAGATGTCGCTCGACGAGGCGCGGCGCCTGGATCCTGCCATCGAGCTGGAGGGCGAGATCCGCATCCCGAAACCGACCGAAGCGCTGGGGCGCATTTCGGCGCAAACCGCCAAACAAGTGATTCTGCAAAAGGTGCGCGAGGCGGAGCGGGAGACCATCCATGCGGAGTACTCGGGCCGCGTGAATGAACTTGTGAACTGCACTGTGAAGCGGTTTGAAGGGCAGGACATGATGGTGGATCTGGGCAAGACGGAGGCCCGGGTGCCCAAAAAAGAGCAGTCGAAGCTGGAAAATTTCAGCGTCGGCGAGCGGGTGCGCTGCATTATAAAAAGCGTGGAAAAAACCGGCAAGAACGCCGGCGTGGTGGTGTCGCGCGCCGCGCCGGAGCTAGTGGCGCGGCTGTTCGAACAGGAAGTTCCGGAAATCTACGACGGCACGGTAAGCATCCGCGGCTGCGCGCGCGAGGCCGGCGAGCGGACCAAGATCGCGGTGTCGAGCCGGGACCGCGACGTGGATTGCGTGGGCGCCTGCGTCGGCATGAAAGGCATGCGCGTGCAGTCGATCATCCGCGAGCTGCGCGGTGAAAAGATCGACATCATCGAATATTCCGAGGATCCGGTGTCGTTCGCCACGCATGCGTTGAGCCCGGCGAAGATTTCACGCGTTTCCATCGTCGATTCGGCCGAGCGCCACATGGAAGTGATCGTCGACGACACCCAGCTCTCGCTGGCCATTGGCAAGAAGGGGCAGAATGTGCGGCTGGCGGCGAAGCTGCTCGGCTGGAAAGTGGATATTAAGAGCGAAGAGGAAAAGCGGCAGGAAGTGGAGTCGCAGATGGCGGCGCTGGTGGTGCCGGGCGCGCCGGTTTCCGTGCTGATCGGCCATGGGTTGCCGGAAAGTCTGGTGGAGAAGCTGATCGCCAGCAGCATCGCGACGGTGGAAAAGCTGGGATCGATGACGCCGGAGGATCTGGAGGCGATTCCGGGCATTGAGCCGCAACTGGTGGAGAAGATCCAGGCGGCGGTGAACGGCTACTACAGCCAGTTTGAAACCGCGCCCCCCGCGGCGGTCGCTGTGGCAACCGCGGCGGCCGGTGAAGGCGCCGGTACGGAAGCGGCCGAAGCGGCGCCGGCCGCGGAACAT
>JBDTAT010000897.1:0-6139 GCA_039924505.1 Bryobacteraceae bacterium | reverse complement strand
AAAAGGAAGGCAAGTCCATTGTCTACGTGAAGAACGGCGCCGCGTTTGAGCCGCGCGTCATCCAGCCGTTGAAACGCAGCGAGTCTACAATGGTCATCTCCGGCGGCGTCAAAGCCGGTGATGTCGTCGCGCTATCCGACCCGACCGCCAAGCCAGACGCCGATAAGAAAGACAAACAGGACGGAGGCGCTATGGGCGCCCTGCCCGGCGGAGGAAAGTAAGCCGTCATGAAAACACAAGGCTCAATTCGACGTCTCTCACGAAATAACCATGCCATCTCGCCTCATGGGAATCGGTTACCGGGCCGCGACCGCGAGGGAGCGGTTTCTACGGCTATTTCATGACGATCCCTAAATAAGCCATGCCCAATCTCTCAGGTCTCCTGCCCGAAGTCTACATGGGGCTCTCCAGCCTCCTGGTGCATAAATTACGCAGCCTGTTGACCATGCTCGGCATGATCTTCGGCGTCGGCGCCGTCGTCGCCATGCTAGCCATCACCGCCGGCGCCCAAAAAGAAATGATGAGCTACATCGATCTGCTCGGCGTCAACAACATCATCATCGAAGCCAAGGAATCCGTCGATCGCAATGAGCTGCAGGCCCGCCGCGTCATCTCCCCCGGCCTCACCTTCCGCGATTTCCGCGCCATCTCGGAGAACGTTCCCGGCCTCGACGCCCTCACCCCGCGCAAGCGTTTCAAGCCGCTCAAAGTTCTTCCCAAACCCGCCCAGGATCCCCCGCAGCTCATCGGCGTCCTGCCGAATTACCTGGAGATCAACAGCCTCAAAATGGTCGAGGGCCGCTTCTTCAACGACGACGACAACGCCCGTTCCGCTCCCGTCTGCGTCCTCGGCGAAACTTCCAAAATCAACCTGCTCGGTTACGATCCGGCCGTCGGAAAATACGTCAAGGTGAACGACACCTGGCTGCAGGTCATCGGCGTGCTATCCCCGCAAGCCACCGCCGACTCCGATATGGAGGGCCTGGAAGTCGCCGACCGCAACAACCTCATCATCTCGCCGCTCAACACCGTCATGCGGCGGTTCGAGGACAATAACAGCTACCTCAAGGATGAGATCGACGGCATCTATATTAAGGTCACGCCCAATACCGACTCGGTCGAAACCGCGGGCGTCGTCAGCGCCATCCTCTCCACCACGCACAAGGATGCCGGCGACTTCAACGTCGTCGTCCCCGCCGGATTGCTGGAGCAGAAGCGCCGCACGCAGTTCACCTTCAAGGTCGTCATGATCTGTATCGCCGGCATCTCGCTGCTGGTCGGCGGCATCGGCATCATGAACATCATGCTCGCCACGGTGCTGGAGCGCACGCGCGAAATCGGCATCCGCCGCGCCATCGGCGCCCGCCAGTCCGATATCATCCGCCAGTTCCTCACCGAGGCCATCCTCATCTCCATTCTCGGCGGACTCATCGGCATCGCATTCGGCTTCACGCTGTCGCGCATCATCGCCGCCGCCGCCGGATGGTCCACCGTGGTCACCGCCACCAGCATCGGCGTCGCCTTCGGAGTCTCCGTCGGCATCGGTCTGGTTTTCGGTATTTATCCCGCGGTGCAAGCCGCCCGGCTCGATCCCATCGAGGCAATTCGTTACGAGTAAGCTCCCACACACATGCAAAAACTTCGTCTCATTACCGGATTTCTGTGCCTCACCGGCCTGTTATTCGCCGGCGATTCTTTTACCACCGGCGACATCTTAACTAATGAGCCGTATTTTCCCGCCGCCGGCTATTTCCGTAAGCATTTCGCCCCGCCTCCCACCGAAGTCGATTTGGAGCCGCCCGTGCGCCTCGGCGATTACGCCGTCAATGGCAAGCTCGAACTCTCCCTTCGCGCGTATCTCGATCTCGTCATGGCCAACAACAACGACATCACCATTCAGAAGCTCAGCGTCGAGGTGCCGCGCGACGCCATCACCCGCGCCTTCAGCGCATTCGATCCGCTGGCCACCGCGCAATTTACCGATACCCGCTCCCAGACGCCCGCCTCTAGCGCTCTCACAGGCGCTGCCACTCTGAATCAGCTAACCCAGCCGCTCAATTTCGGCGTTACTCAGGAACTCCCCACCGGCGCGCAATACAATGTCAATTTCTCCGGCCAGAAGCTTTCCACCAACAGTTCCTTCGCTACCTTTAACCCAACCTACAGTGAAGGTCTCAACTTCACCCTCAGCCAGCCTCTGCTGCGCGGACGCGGTGTCTACATCAACCGTTTGCCCATCATCATCGCCCGCAGCCGTTTCAGATCCGCTGAGTGGAGCCTGAAGGATGGTGTCATCCAGCTCGTCCAGAACGCCGAAATGGCCTATTGGAACATGATCGGCGCCCGCGAAAATCTGCGCGTCGCCCAGGAATCGCTGAAGCTCTCCGACACCGCGCTCCAACGCGCCAAAAAAGAGCTGTCTCTCGGCGCCGCCTCGCCGCTCGATATCTTTCAGCCCGAGCAGAATTACGCCAACTCCCAAATCCAGGTCACCCAGGCCGGCAACAATCTGGTGCAAGCTCAGGACGCCTTGCGCCGCCAGATGGGCGCCGACCTCGACCCGCGTTACCGGAACATGCCCATCGTGCTTACCGAATCGCTGACGCCGCCGGTCGTCGGCGCGCTCGACAGAAATGAGCTGGTGCAGCAAGCGCTGTCAACCCGCCAGGATTTGCAATCGTACGTCGAAGCCGTCAATGGCGACGACTTAGTCATTCGCGAGGCTAACGATGCCTTGCGCCCCAGCCTTAACCTCACCGCGCAGTATAGCGGCTTCGGCCGCGGCGGAAATTTCTTCAACAAGCAAAACATCTTCAATGGCGACGGCACCACTTCCACCATCGTCAATGTGGTGCCCGGCGGAGTCACCGACGCTCTGGGCCAGTTGTTTGGTTTCGGCTACCCCACCTACGGATTAGGTCTGACGTTTTCGCTTCCCATTCGCGACCGCCGCGCCTCCGCCAATCTTGCCGACGCCGTCGTCGCCAAGAGGCTCGATTCCCTGCACGTCCGCGTGACTCAGGAAAACGTCCGCCTGCAAGTGCTCCAGTCCGTTACGCAGATCGAAAACAGCCAGGCCACCCTCGCCCTCGCCAAGGTCGCCCGCGACCTCGCCGCCCAGCGCGTCGATGCCGAACAGAAAAAATACGACCTCGGCACCTCCACCATATTCTTCGTCCTCGCCGCCCAGGGCGACCTCACCACCGCCGAGTCCGTATTGGTCAGCGACACCATCAACTACCACGTCAATCTGCTGAATCTGGACCGGGTCACCGGCGAGCTCCTCTCCAAGCGCGGTATCACCCTGCAATAAGCGCCCCGGAATGCCTTTCCCCGCGACCAGGACCTCGGAACCGAGCCGCGATCGCAGGGAGCGGTTTCCCACGGACCCCGGTTTTCAACGGAGCGGTTATCGATCGAAAGACACATCCCGCGGTCGAAGGCCTGCTCGGCTTTCGCAAGCACTTTCCTTATCTGCGGCGCGCCATTCGGTTCGCCCATATACGTTTCAATGGTCAGGGTCTTACCACCGGTTGAAAGATAGCGCCCTTCGGTCATTTGCAGTCCTTTGTCTCCGCTCACGACAGTGATCGGCCGGGGGCCGTCCCAATGGCTGTGAGAGTGAAATTCATTCCCGTTCACTTCGTTCAGATTGTCAGGAAGAACGGAAGGCGCGAAGCGGAACCACGTACACTTGAACAATGGGCCGTATCCGCGTTCTCTCCGATACCGTCGCCAATAAAATCGCGGCTGGAGAAGTCGTCGAACGCCCCGCCTCAGTCGTCAAGGAATTGCTCGAAAATTCGCTCGACGCCGGCGCCACCGAAGTTCGCATCGCCATTGAGGGCGGCGGCCGCCATCTAATCCGCATTGCCGACAACGGCTGCGGCATGTTGCGCGACGATGCCATGCTCGCTTTTGAGCGTCATGCCACCAGTAAGCTCAGCGACGTGAAGGATCTGCTCTCCATCGCCACTCTCGGCTTCCGCGGCGAGGCGCTGCCCTCTATCGCCTCCGTCTCCCGCCTCGTGCTTGAAACCCGCGCCGCCGAGGAAACCGTCGGAACGCGCGTCGAGATTGCCGGCGGCAAACTGCTTCGCTGCGAGGAGGCCGCTATCGCCGGCGGCGCCACTATCGCCGTCCGCGATCTCTTCTTCAATGTGCCGGCGCGCAAGAAATTTCTCCGCTCCGAACAGACCGAGATGGCCCACATCGCTCGTCTCGTCACCCACTACAGCCTCGCTCACCCCGATAAGAGCTTTCAGTTGACCCACGGCGCCGGCATTTTGCTTTCCGTCACTCCGGTCGCCGAGCTGCGCGAGCGCGTCTACCAAGTCTTCGGCGCCCGCACTCTCGACGACTTAGTCGATCTGGGTGAACACCAGCGCGAGCTCAAACTCCCTCCGCCCTATCTGCCGCCCGGCCAAAGTCTCGATGAAGCCGGCGTAGAGCCCTCGTCCCGCATCTTCCGCCTCCGCGGCTTTGTTTCGTCGCCGCAAGTGCAGAAGACGAATCGCGATTCCATCTATCTGTTCGTCAATCGGCGGCTGATTCGCGACCGCCTCCTGCTCCACGCGCTCTCTTCCGCCTACTACAACCTGATTCCCCCGGCTTGTTATCCCTTCGCTTTGTTGTTCCTCGATTGCGATCCCGAGGAAGTCGACGTCAATGTTCATCCCTCTAAAACCGAAGTGCGTTTCCGCCACGGATCGGCCGTCCACGATTTTGTCCGCGATGTAATCCGCGAAACCCTCGTCGAACGGCGCCCCGTCCCCTCCGTTCCCGCGCAGACCGGCCCTCAGCCCGCTGCCGGATTGCCGTTTTCCGACTTCACCCAACGCATCGAAAACGAACATTACGCCGACCAGCCATCCGAGATTCCGGAAATCTCCATCCCCGAGTTCGCCCTGCGCCGTCAGCCCGGTCCCTCGCCGCGCTTCGATTTTTCAGACGCCCCAATTCCGGTTGAAACCTCAACCCACCTCCGCGTTCCCGAAACTCACGGCCCGCTGCCCCCCGGCGCATCGCTCCCGGAATCGAGCAGCCTCGAAGCCCTCTCCGATTTGCGCCCGCTCGGTCAGATTCACGACAGCTTCATCGTCGCCGCCGGCCGCGACGGCCTCTGGATCGTCGATCAGCACGTCGCTCACGAGCGGATTTTATTTGAGAAGGTGTCGAAACAGCGCGCCGCCGGCCATCCCGAAAGCCAGCGCCTGCTGATGCCGATGGTCATCGAGCTGACTCCGCCCCAGCAAGTCGAGTGTGCCCGTATCGCCGAAGAAATGAACGCCGTCGGCTTTGAAACCGAGCCATTCGGCAACCGCACCGTGGCCGTGAAATCCGCCCCCACCGGCATCGGAGCCGCCGATATCGAGAAGGCCCTTTTCGAAATTCTCGAAATCTCCGACGGCGGCCTGCGCCGCGTCTCCATCGACGACCTGCGCCGCGGCATCGCCGCCTCCATCGCCTGCCGCGCCGCCATCAAAATCAACATGCGCCTGGACCAAACGAAAATGGAATGGCTGCTAAAAGAACTAGCCGCGACCGAATACCCAATGAGCTGCCCCCACGGCCGCCCCATCGCCCTCCGCTACTCCACCCGCGACATCCTAAAATCCTTCCACCGCATTTAATTCGGGGACAGGCTACGTAATCGCTAATTTCACGTCCCTCCTGTCCATGAACGCACTATAAAAGTTTTGCGAGTCTTGCGCGCACTCACCCCAAATCGCCCGTCCCCGATGCCCTCCGCCACCACCACGGCGCTACCGCCGTCACTGTGACCGCCGCCGGCGATAGAAGGCGGAAAAGAACCCCGTTCAATCGGCGCTTGACGCTGGAGTTGGCTCCAGAGTGTATCCTGGGAACGCATGGCCGGGAGCGGGATTCTGATCGGACGAGCATCGGAGCGGACGGGCCTCAGCGCCGATGCCATCCGCTTCTATGAAAAGCAGCGCCTCTTGGAGCGCGCCCCGCGCACCGAAGGCGGTTTTCGATTGTTCAACGTGCAAGATATTCAACGGATTCAGTTCATTCGGCGCGCCCAGCAGTTGGGCTTTTCCCTCCCGGAAATTCGCGAGCTATTAGTCCTCCGGCGCGACGATGGCGGCGCTTGCTTCCACATGCGTGACCTCCTGCG
>JBDTAT010000896.1:0-2618 GCA_039924505.1 Bryobacteraceae bacterium | reverse complement strand
CCCGAACCCACGGCAGGCGACTGCCTCATTTCGCCAAATCAGCCCGAACGTCTGGGAGCGAATTGCAAAACGGCCGGGAGACATCCGCAATGGGTACTGGGCCGTGTCCCGGGACGGAAAATCGCTCATTATCACCCGGTATGGAAAAGATTCCGACGGTAAGGACTACTATTTCAATCGAGTGCTCGACCGGCAATAAATGCCGGGCAAGACCACCTAGCGAGGCAGCAATCTACCTGCGGCGGAAAGAGGTGCGGGATTCAGCGGAGCCCAAAGAGAGCTGGTCGATCGGCCGCTTTTCACCAGGCGGTAGCGCTGGGCTGCAAGGTAACCCAGCGCTACCTGAAATCAAATTACGGCGTCGCGGTTTTCTCGCGAACTTTATCCGCGCCCTTCTCGGTTTCAGATGCGGCGCCATGCACCACCTTCTTGGTGCCGTGCTTTACCGCATGTCCAGTCCGCTTTGCGGCGCGGCCCGTCGCGTGCGCCGCGTCTTCCGTCCCGTCGGCGACACCCTTACCCGCCGATTTCGCGGCCTTTTTTGTAGATCTGCCGGCGTCCTTCATATCCTCCTTGGCGTCTTGCGCCGAAAGCGCGAGCGGCAAGGCCCCTGCGATGATTCCCGTTGCCATTATGGCGAATATGCGTTTCATTGATGCCTCCACCGTATGTTAGCAAACCGACTTCCACGTTAAGGATATTTCATCACAGTCTCATGAAATCACAATAGCTCTGGAACGTTTTGTCGGAGCCAAGTAGAAATGTCCGCTTTCTACCAAGCACTCTATTGCGCAAAGCCATAGAAATTACGCCAGAACAGTCCCGCCATTACCCTCATCACAGCGAGTCCCTCGCATCGCTGCCTGGTGCCGCCAAGGCCGCAGGTCAATGCGCCGAACGGTAGCCTTGACGGCTGGCGGCGACGCAACACAATGCAGCGAGAGGGGAATGGGAGGTGTTCTCCGAAAAATGAATAGGACATTTCTACTTGGCAGAATCGGACATTCTCATTTGGCGGCGACAGCTTTGGAATTTTTCCGAAATGGTTGTGGGATACACTGACGGGATCAAGGGTCGTCTATGAAACTAAATTTCACAATTCTTAGAGTCGCGCTGTGTTCAATTTTCTTCGCGCCGATTCCCGCTTTCGCGCAATTCGACACGGCGGAGGTGTTAGGCACGGTCCGCGATAGCTCCGGATCGGCGGTCTCGAAAGCCACCATCAATCTAACCAACCAGGACACCGCTATTACCGCCCGAACCAGTTCCGGCGACGACGGCAATTACACGTTTTCAAACGTCAAGATTGGCAAGTACACAGTTACCGCCGAAGCTCCCGGATTCTCGAAAGCAGTTGCGTCCGATATCACCGTGAACGTGACCGCGCGGCAGCGCGTCGATATTACGCTTCAAGTCGGGGCGGTGAGTGAGTCGGTGGAGGTGAGCGGAGCGGCCTCCGCTCTCGAAACCGACTCGAGCGAGCGCGGGCAGTTGATAAACACCGCTCAGGTCGTCGAGCTGCCACTAAATGGGCGCGCCTATTCGGATCTGGCGCTGCTGACCACGGGCGTGGTTCGTTCCCCCTCGGCGTATTCCGGAACGCCCCGCGAAGGCTCGTTCATCGTAAACGGACTGCGTAGCACTTACAACAATTATCTGCTCGACGGCATCGATAATAACGCGTACGGCACCAGCAACCAGGGCTTCGCCAATCAAGTGGCGCAACCTTCGCCGGACGGCGTCGCCGAGTTCAAAGTAATAACGAACAACTACAGCGCGGAATATGGGCGAAGCGGCGGCGCGACTATCGACGTGGCGACACGAAGCGGGACCAACGGGCTGCACGGCACCGCGTACGACTTTCTGCGCAATACAAACCTGAACGCGATCGGATATATTTTCGGCCAGCGCCCGGCGACTTTCAAGAAGCCGACGTTGCAACAGAACCAGTTCGGCGCCACCATCGGCGGCCCGATCGTCAAGAACAAAATTTTCTTCTTCGGCGATTACGAAGGCTTCCGTAGTCTTCAGCGCGTTCTGAGTTTCGTTACCATTCCCTCCTTGAACGACCGCCTGGGCAGTCTGCCGGTCGCGGTGCTCAATCCGAAAACGGGAGTGGCGTATCCCGCGAACACGCTTATCCCGGCCAGCGCTATTACTCCGTTCGCGCGGCAAGTCTTCGCCGATCTGCCGGTCCCTACCGGTCCCGGACGTTCGAACAACTATCAGCAATTACTGCTGAACCGGAACTATACCGATAAGTTCGACGGCAAGGTAGACGCGCAGCTCAAGAGCAACATGGCGGGGTTCCTGCGGATCAGCCAGCGGAAGGTGAATATCTTCAATCAGCCCGACATCTCAGGTCCTTCCGGCGGCAACAGCAACGGCTTTACGCGCGTGCTCAATCAGCAGGCGGTCGCCTCTTATACCTGGACGGTGACCCCGACTTCGATTCTGGAAGCGCGGTTTGGCATCTCCCGGACGGTCGCCGGCAAGCAGCCTCCGTTAATTGGCGGCCCAAGCGAATTGGCGCTGTACGGGATCACCGGTCTTTCGACCGACCCTTCGCTCACGGGCGGCCTGGTCGCGACAACGCTTTCCGGATTCAACCAGCTTGG
>JBDTAT010000895.1:0-2710 GCA_039924505.1 Bryobacteraceae bacterium | reverse complement strand
GTGGTGTCGAACCCGCCGTATGTTGCCGCCCGCGATGCGGAGAGTTTGCAGCGCGAAGTCCGCGACTGGGAGCCGCACGTGGCGCTGTTTGGAGGGCCGGATGGACTGGACGTGTGCCGCCGGCTGGCGGTGGAAGCGGCGCGTGTGCTGCGGCCGCGCGGGTGGCTGATCGTAGAAGTTGCATATAATGCGGCGGAGGCGATGCGCGCCCTGCTGTCACAATGGAGCGACGTCGAGATCCATCACGACCTGGCGGGATTGGCGCGTGTGGTGACGGCGAGGCGCACGGAATGAAGACCATCTTCCACGTGGACATGGATGCATTCTTCGTGTCGGTGGAAGAACTGTTCGATCCGAGTCTGAAGGGCAAACCAGTAGTAGTAGGCGGACAAGCGCATGAGCGCGGCGTGGTATCGGCGGCGTCGTATGCGGCGCGCAAGTTCGGCGTGCATTCGGCCATGCCGCTGCGCACGGCGTATCAACATTGCCCGCAAGCGATTTTCGTGGATGGGCATCCGCAACGTTACCGCGACTGCTCGCGGCAGGTGTTCGACGCGCTGAGCTCATTTTCTCCGCGAGTGGAGATGGCGTCGATCGACGAAGCGTATCTCGACATGACGGGAACCACGCGGCTGCACGGACCGGGCCTCGCGGCAGCGCACCGTCTACACGCGGTGGTGATGGAAAAGACGCGGCTCAACTGCTCAATCGGCGTGGCGACGTCGCGCCTGGTGGCTAAGGTCGCCTCCGATCAGGCCAAGCCCAACGGCGTGCTGTGGGTGGCGCCGGGCGGCGAGGCGGGGTTTCTGGCGCCGCTCGATGTGCGAAAGATTCCCGGCGTCGGGAAAGTAATGGAGCGGAACTTGCACGCCTGCGGCATCCGCAAGGTCGGCGATTTGGCACTGCTCGACGAGGCGTTTTTAGAAAGCAAGTTCGGCAAGCTGGGGCTGGCGCTGGCGGGCAAAGCGCGTGGATTGGACGCCGGCGGATGGTTTGACGGAGAGATCGGCGATGGAGACGATCCGAAATCGATCAGCCACGAGCATACTTTCGACCAGGATACGGCCGACGCGGAAACGCTGGAGACCATGTTGGCCCGGTTGGCGGAGATGGTCGCGCGGCGTCTGCGCGAGCACGAACTGTACGCGCGCACAGTGCAGCTTAAGCTGCGATACTCGGATTTTTCCACGTTTACGCGGGCGCGCACGCTGGATCATGCGACGCAAATCGATATGGAGTTGCTGGACGCAGTGCGGCTGCTGTTCCGCAGAGCATGGACCGGCGCTGCCGTGCGGTTGCTGGGCGTTCACGCCGGATCGCTGGAGGAGCAAGAAGGGCAGATGAGTTTGCTGGCGGAGGATAAGACCGAGCGGCGGCGCAAGGCGCTGTCGGCGGTGGACCGGATTCGCAACAAATACGGCGACGCCAGTGTATCGCTCGCGGCCGGTTTGAAAGGCGCATTCCGCGAGCGGACGCACGAGAATCCGGCGGGCCTACCCGGGAAAGAGCCAAAGGATCGCTGAACAACAACGCGTCAGGCGGCGGCTTCAGCGGCCAGTTTGTCGAAGAAGCGCTTGATGATCATCTTAGATGTAGTGTCGATCAAACGCTGACCGACCGCGGCAATGGTGCCGCCCACTTGCACGTCGCCATCGTAAGATACCGCTGTGGACTCACCGTTGGCCGCGAGGGTGAGCAGCCCGTCGCCCTTCAGGAAGCCGATTTTTCCAGCACCTTCGACGAGCATGCGGAAGCTGGAGGGCGGAGTCCGATCGGTGAGCTTCACCTTTCCATCGAATGCGCCGGAGATACTGGCGATGGACATTTTCATCTTCATCTGGTATTCGCCGTCGCCGGATTTCACGAGGGAATCGCAGCCGGGGATGGCGCGCGCCAGCACGTCGGGATCCTGCAAGAGATCGTAAGCGCGTTCCCGCGGCAGCGGGAGGGTGTACGATCCCGAAATTTTCAAGCAATCCTCGAAAGCGCCACGCGAATTGCCCGCGCGGTATAGACAGCCGCCATGTGACGTCGGTAATTGGCCGAGGCGTGCAAGTCTGTGTTCGCTTCGTTCCCATCGCCGGCGAGCGCAGCCGCCTTCTGGATGTCGGCATCCGAGCCCGGCGTGCCTTCGAGCGCGCGCTCCACATTGACGGCGCGAAACGCTTTGTTTGAAAGACCGGTGACGCCGACGCGGGCAAGCGTTATGCGGCCGCCGGATTTGCGCAACCGGACGGCGATTCCGACCAACGCGAACCCGGAGGCGGTTTGTGGCAGTTTGCGATAACTGTAGCCAGTGGCGGAGGCCTCCTCCGGGACAGCGATCTCAGCGACAATCTCGCCGGGCTGGAGCGCGGTAGTGAAGGTGTCCACGAAGAAGTCTCCGATGGCAATCGTCCGGGCGGAGTTCGCACCCACCAGGTGAACCTGCGCGTCGAGAGCGAGCAGCGCGGCCGGATAATCGGCGGCTGGATCGGCGTGAGCCACGGCGCCGCCGATGGTGCCCATGTTACGCACTTGCACGTCGCCGATGTTCGACGCCGTTTCCGCTAGCAGCGGAGACATGGAACGAACCAGCGCGGAGGATTCAATCTGATGATGCGTAGTGGTGGCGCCGATGCGCAGCGTGGCGCCGTCGCGGCGGATATAGTTGAGATCCGGAAGGCGGCCGAGATCGACCAGACGACCGGGGGCGGCCAGGCGGAGTTTC
>JBDTAT010000894.1:0-2906 GCA_039924505.1 Bryobacteraceae bacterium | reverse complement strand
TATCTTATAGTTACTTCGATGCGCGTTCCCGATCGTATCGAATCTACTCTCCGCCGGAGATCCGCCGCTGGTCTGTTTCAGCGATCTTGGTTGAGACGGATTCCATCTGGATGGCGCTCGATCATCGTGGCGAGTATGGAAATTACGCTGGGGGTCTGTTGTGCTGGAATCGGCAGACGCATCAGTTTCGCGGTTTCAAGGTTCATACGGTAATCACGGGCGTCGTTCGCGGCGGCGATGCTCTCTATCTGACTGCGGCGGACGGAATTCTGGTGCTGCATGGCGACGCCATCGAGAGCTATTTCGTCGATCGTTCGGCGGACGGCCGCTATCGAATGACTCGCCGCAACCGGTGATTTCATTTTTGAAGCGGGTGCAGCGATCATGAAGCGGATTTCCCTTCCATCCCCGGCGTGTGGTAGTCATGAGAGTTGCTGGCCGCTACGGGAAGCACACCGCCTACAGATCGAGAATGAAGGGAACCACGGCTCCTCCGGAGCACTCCACGCACCGCGATCGCGATACGAATGCGCTGATTCACCAGATGACGGACCATCCGTCGACGAATCATCCTACATATTTTTTACAGAGTTCCTTCACGCCGTCGAATGAGAGTGTGCTGTTCACCTCTTATCGCACCGGCGAGCCGCAGTTGTTTGAGGCGGCCTTTCCGGCGGGAGAAATCCGCCAGTTGACCGATGGGGCGCCGATTCATCCGTATTCTCCCGCCATTCTGCCCGATGGGGACCGCATCGTGTTCGTTCGCGGCGGCTCCATCTGGCTTCTGAACCGCAAGACGCTGGAGGAGCGGCTGATCGTCGGATTCCCGAATGCTCAACTGGGCGAATGTTCGACGAGTCCGGATGGCGAATGGATCGTCGCCGCCATGAAGCAGGGCCCGCGGCACGGGCTGGTGGTTGGCCGCGTCACCGGCCGCGGATGGCACACGATTCCGCTGCCCCGCACGGTGATTCATCCGCAGTTCCACCCGCTGGAACCGGAATGGATTGAGTTCGCCGCCGACCCCGCGCCGCGCATGCACCGCATCCGCCGCGACGGGACGATGCTCGAATGCCTATACGAGCATTCCAACGACGAGTTCGTGGTTCACGAAACGTTTTTGGGATGCACCGGCGACTTGGTGTTTTGCGTCTGGCCGTTCGCGCTGCGCCGGATGGACTGGACCACGCGCGAAATCTCGACTATTGCCGAGTGCAACGCCTGGCACATCACTCCCGATCGCGCCGGCCGGACGGTGCTGTGCGAGACCAACCACCCCGATCGCGGCTTGTTTCTGATCGACGTAACCACCGGCGCCATGGCAAGCCTCTGCCATTCCGACGCAAGTAACCAGGGGAGCCAATGGTCGACCAGCCGCTACGCGGTGCGGGAAGATTTCGAGGCCGCACGCAGCCACGCAAAAGACGGGTTGAGCTGGATGGAATCGGCCACGGACACCGTCTATGGCCCACAATGGACGCATCCGCATCCCTCCTTCTCACCCGACGAAACGCTGGTCGCTTTCGCCAGCGATCGCACGGGCCAGACGCAAGTCTATGTGGTCGAACGGCCTGACCCCGAGTCCCGCGTCCTGTTACCCTAAAAACTTACATGGCCGATAAGCAACTGCAAGTAATTCCGCTGGGAGGCTTGGGCGAGTTTGGAATGAACTCGCTCGCCCTGCGATACGGCGACGACATCATTGTGATCGATGCCGGCATGATGTTTCCCGACGCCGAACTGCTCGGCGTCGATATCGTTACACCCGATTTCACTTACCTTCAACAAAACCGGGAGCACGTCCGCGCCCTTCTGTTGACGCATGCGCATGAGGATCACATTGGCGCCGTTCCGTTTTTGTTGAGCGATCTCGACATCCCGGTATACGGCACTCCGTTTACGCTGGCGATGGTGGAGCGGCGTCTGGAAGAGCACCAGATGCTGGATAAAGTGAAGCTCAACGAGGTGAAGCCCGGCGACAAACTGGACATCGGGCCGTTCCAAGTGGAGTTTATTCACGTCACGCATTCGACGGTAAGCGCCGTGGCGCTGGCGGTCACGACTCCGCTTGGAGTGGTGATCCACACGGGCGATTTCAAGGTGGATCCGACGCCGACCGACAACGTCTTGTTCGATCTGCATACCTTCGCCGAATATGGGAAGCGCGGCGTGCTGCTGCTGCTGTCGGACTCCACCAACGTCGACCGGCCCGGGTATACCGAGAGCGAGCGCGCCGTCAGGCCTCGTTTCGAAGAGCTGTTTATCCGTTCGAAACGCAAGCTGATTATTTCGTGCTTCAGTTCTTCGGTTCACCGGCTGCAGCAGATACTCGACGTGGCGGCGGAGTGCGGGCGCAAAGTCGCGTTCCTCGGCCGCAGCATGTTGACTACCAGCGAAATCGCGCACAACCTGGGCCTGCTGCATATTCCCGATTCGATTCTGCTGCGCCCGCAGGACATCATGCAGGCGCCGCCGTCGAAGGTAGCCGTGGTGGTGTCGGGCACGCAGGGCGAGCCGATGTCGGCGCTCTCGCGCGTAGCCGTGGACAACCACAAGAGCGTGAGCATCCATCCTGGCGACACGGTCATCTTGAGCGCGCGCATCATTCCCGGCAACGAGAAGGGCATCTACCGGATGATCAACCACATCGCCCGGCGCGGCGCCGATATCGTGTACGGCAGCATGAATCCGCCGGTCCACGTGTCCGGTCATGGGAGCGCGGAGGAGCTGCGGCTGGTGCTGAACCTGGTGCGGCCCCGTTTCTTCGTTCCGATTCACGGGGAATACAGGCAGTTGTATAAACACGCCCTTCTGGCGGGGCACCTGAGCCACTCCGGCCTGGAGCGCACGTTCGTGCTCGAGACCGGCGAAACCCTGCGGATCGATTCGGCTGGCGCGGAGAAGGG